>DVEF01000103.1 GCA_015295805.1 Geminocystis sp. M7585_C2015_104
CCCTATACCCCACCCTCCCACCCAGGGGATTAAGCCAGTTAGTCCAAATATCCAATGCCTCTTTTTCACAAACACCAGTAGGCTTCCTCTCCACCAACTCCCGTAACAGAGAAACACTCCTGCCGGCTAACCACAATAAGTTTGCCCACCAAAGGCCAAAAACGCCGTAGAATTTGGCAAAATAACGAGAACGAGAGGCATAATAGTAGGGGGGTAGACGCCTTTTGGCTGCTATATCCTCCTTTACAGAACTACTACGACCTCGCAGGTGTGCCACCCTAGCATGAGGATAGTATAACACCCCCCACCCGGCTTCCTTCGCCCGACGGCAATAGTCTACATCCTCAAAATACATGAAATATCCCTCATCCATCAACCCTATTTGTTCAATTACTTGTCGCCTGACGAGAACACATGCGAAACTCACCCACTGGACAAATGTAGGATTGTCGGTTACAGGAAGGGGGACATTGTATCGGGAAAGAGTCTTGGTGATTATACCTGTTTGGGCGGCATTAATTAACTCCCCAAGGGGATTGCGATAACGAAAACAACTGATTTGGGGTGTGCCATCTAACTCTTCTAACCGGGGGCCAATTATACCTGCCTGGGGATATTCAGTCAATGCTGACAGTAGTATTTTAATTGCCCCTGGACGTACAATGGTATCACTGTTTAGGAGCAAGTAGTTTTCCGCATGGATGGCTTTGATGCCCAAGTTGTTGCCATAGGAAAACCCTCCATTGACTGAAGAGGGGATTAATACAATCCAAGGCTGCCAGTTATTCTCCTGGATTGCCTTTTGTATAATCGCCATAGAGTCATCGCCGGAATTGTTGTCCACTACTGCTACCATGGTGGGAGGCAATTGGGGTATCTCCCCCGCTAAAGACTGTAAACAATCCACAGTTAGCTGGGGTGTGCGATAGTTTATAATTACTACTCCCAAATGATATGATTGCTGTTTTTCCCCTTTTCCCCTTGTCATTTTAAGTGTCTTTTCTGGACTTCGTTAATAGCTAATTTAACCCTCTTTTGCCATTGTTTTAAACCTAATTTGCGAGAAAGAAAATCCGCTAATACTAAGGGTAAGCCAAAACGCTTGATTCTAAATTGCAGTCTATACCACCAGTCATATACCTGTAGCCATTTTCTAGTGGTGGAATTTACTGTTATTGGCGGCAATCCGCTTTTCTGGTAACCTCTATCCACTAGCAAGTCTCCAACCTTAGACTCCACCAGCTGGATTTCAAAATTAGACAGTTTCTTTCGCCATTGTCCTACTAGAGAGGCATCAGGTAGACTATAAGTACTATCTTTGGGATAGGATAACATTGCCCCATCGTATTCTACCCCTATAAAACTGCAAATCCCGGATAACACTGCCACGGGATTCTCAATCAAATCCTCATAGTGTATTTCCACACACCTGTCTGGGGGAATTTTTTCCCTAAGACGATTCCAAGTATACTCCGCCTCTAACCATCTATCTACTCCACACCATACACTGCCTGCCCATCCCATGTCTACACAAGAACGGGCTACATCCCTTGGATCCCTGATAATATGGATAAAGGCAGCAGAAGGCCAGATATACAGTATTCTATCAAAGTTTCTATGGACAGTTGCCCCTACAATGGGCTTTCCCTCTCTTTCCTTCTTCTGCCATAAGAAGCTGTTTACTAGATGGGGGTAGTCTAACTGTCTGTCTACAACAAAACCAGTAGACTGGAAAATCCGATCAGTCTCCAACCACTCATAGTATTCTTCTAGAGGAGGAAATACTCCCTCCTCCCCCACCAAATCCACCGCATATTCAAACTCGTCTAGCCAGGCTATCTTGGGGTGGTGGTTTAACATAAGACGCACCAATGTAGTACCAGAGCGTTCAGAACCCACCAGAAAAAAAGGCTTTTCTATCATGGTTTTAGGGATTCCTGATAAAATCCGTTAAGGCATTATGCTTAGGGGAGTTAGGCTGTTGCACTACCATGCTTATTTTAGATTCCCTGATGTCGTTGAAATGCATAAACAAACCTCCTCCTGCCTCCTCCCAATCATTCAACGGCTAGAGGTGTCAGTCAGCCTCTCATTCTCTTTTACCCCCTTTAACTCTACAATATGTTTACATCTTCGTAGGCTAGCAATTCCAATGCTTTACCCTTGGCAACTTTACTGTGATAAGAGAAAGTGGTTATAATCTCATTTTGTTGTTGACTAGATGGGCAAGGGCTTTTTTAAAACCACCATCTGACTCTTTTAACCAGGATTGATTGTACCATAGACCCATTGGGCATTCCAAAACTCCCACCAAAATAACCCGCATCTGATATTGGTAACAAGGCTTATTTCTCTCCTTTGCCCATAATGGGTAATGTAATATATTTTTTCCACCCTTTTTTGCCTTAAGAGTTGAAACCACAAATATTACCCTGTTTTTTCCCTGTGAAAGACAGTTTTCCAAATATCGCACAGGCTATCCGCATGCCCCACTGTAGATGGGCATTTCCACCACCCTATCTTTTCTCCGCCTGTTGTCTAGCATATTCAGACACAACTTATTTTACAGTTCATTGGAGTCTTCTACACATACCCCTTTTCAACCAGTTTGGCAAATTCCCCCATGTACTCATCATCAGCAATGTGGGGTGTATTATACCACATATTCTCATTCAGTTTGTTCCCCAAAGCCACCATTACCTCTAGTGACACTCCTTTGATAGAATAAGTAGCATCAGTTATTCTGGGGCGATAAGCCTTATTTTTTCTGGAAACAGAGGATTAAAAATTCCACCCTTATTCAACAGTTTTTCTTGTTTTTCTGCCACCACTATTTTTCTAGCTCTGTGGAGACTATGGTAATAAGAATACCATTTTTTTTTTGTGATTGTTCGTTAACTTTATTATATTCTCCTTCTACTCTCCTAGCGCCCCAACCATATTCTATCCTTCCCCCCTCATACAACACCACATACCTGCCGGGGGAAAATTAAGACTATGAC
>DVEF01000104.1 GCA_015295805.1 Geminocystis sp. M7585_C2015_104
CTCTAATCAAAACCCTGCCACTCCAATTTAAGTCGGAAACAGTCAACTGGATGAGGGTATTATTGACAGAGGCACTCCTCAACACCCTGATGGCCTCTTTTTGGGGCACCACTAAAGACACCGACTCTGCTCCTTTATGACCATATAGATTAGCAGGGATCAAACCCTGACGACGCAGGGCTCTAGGATTAGTCTTTTCAGTTCTAGTTCTGCATTCCAGTGTAACAGACATATTTGTTGCCCAACTGTAGACTAAAGACGGATCTTCTATGATAAACTATATGGGACTAGGATTTCACGGGTTTCCCCTTGCTATCCAGGAGTGCTCGTTTGGGGCCGTGGATGGGATCTTCTACGATGATAGTCTGCTCCCTTGCCGCCCCGACGGAGACTATAGCTATGGGGACTTCCATCAATTCTGCCAAGAACTTCAGGTAGTCTTGGGCCTGTTTGGGCAAATCCTCCAGAGTGCGACAGTGGCTAGTAGGTTGTTGCCATCCTGGCAGGGTCTCATAAACCGGCTTACAGTTAGCAAACTTAAGGGCGTGGATAGGGAATTCACGACAGATTTCGCCATCAACCTCATAGGCCACACACACCTTGATTTCCGGCAACTCGTCTAGTACATCCAGTTTGGTGATGGCCAGGCAGTCCAAACCGTTGATGCGGGCCGCATAGCGGCCAATTACCCCGTCAAACCAACCACAACGGCGACGGCGGCCCGTGGTAGTGCCGTATTCGGCGCCCTTTTCCGCCAGGTATTCTCCTATTTCATCGTGTAACTCAGTGGGGAATGGGCCTTCCCCCACCCGGGTGGTATAGGCTTTAGCCACACCGATGATGCGATCTATGATGGTGGGGCCTACTCCCGCCCCCACACAGGCGCCTCCGGCGATGGGGTTAGAGGAGGTGACATAGGGGTAGGTGCCATGATCCAAATCCAGAAGAGTGCCCTGGGCTCCCTCAAAGAGGATGTTCTTCTTTTGTTTCACTGCCTGAGCGATTTTGAGGGAACTGTCCACCACATAGGGGCGTAGTCTTTCCGCATAGCCCCGATATTCCTCAATGATTTCCTTGGCATTTAAAGGCGGTAGTCCATAGAGTTTTTCCAATACTGCATTCTTGTAGTTGATAGTCCACTCTATTTTCTCCGGGTAGCGATCGCAGTAGATCAAGTCTAACATGCGGATACCGATTCTTTCCGCTTTATCCGAGTATGTGGGGCCGATTCCTCGGCCGGTGGTGCCGATTCTGTATTTACCCCTTCTTTCCTCCGCCGCCTGGTCTAGAATTCGATGGTAGGGCATGGTCACATGGGCGGTTTGGGAGATGTACAAGTTCCTGGTGGAGACGTTTAGCTTGTGCAACTGGTCGATTTCCTTTAGCAACTCCCGGGGGTCGATCACCGTCCCCGAACCTATAATACACTCGGTGTTGGGGTAGAGTATCCCTGACGGAATCAGGTGGAGTTTAAATGTTTGTCCTTCTACAACTACTGTATGGCCCGCGTTTACGCCCCCTTGGGAGCGCACCACCACATCCGCCGATTTACTTAGCAAGTCTGTGATTTTTCCTTTCCCTTCGTCGCCCCACTGGGCCCCGATTATGATAACGTTAGCCAAGAGTTTTTTTAAGAGCTAAACTTCACACAAACTATTATTATCGCAGTATTAGGGAGGCTTGTCAAGAGCCCATTAATGTCCATTAAAGAGGGAGACTACCATGAGGGAAGCAGATTTATCGGCGATGATAGTACCCTTTTACCTGGATAAGATTCCCAACACCAGTGGCGAGAAAATATCCCAGATTTGGCAGTGGAGCTTCCAGCGATTGGAGGCGAGTCACAGCTATATTCAATGGTTGTTTCCCCTGAAGGAAAAGAGTGCCTACAGTCCCTATGCCCCCCTTCTCACAGACGAGGTCATCTCCCAATTTCATAGCAACAGTCAACTACAAGAAAATTTAAGCAGATCTTTTTCTCTGATGTTGGACTTTTATGGTTTACAGATGAATCGCAATCCCGTTTCCCAGCAGGTTGAGATTACCAGGGGTGTTTCTTTTGGGGAAAGGGCTAAGGGATGGTTAACCAATCGCAATCACAACTATTTGCGTCTGACGCGGATCTTAAAGTCTTTAAGTCTACTGGGCAAAAAAGCTGAAGCCCGCTCTTTTTACCACTGTTTGAAGGAAATTTATGCCGAATACTCAGACATCATAGGGGAGATTACCTTTAACTACTGGAGCAATGCTATAGTTTAATGTTCCCCGCCTTGTCATCTCCTTTGTCATTCCCCCTCTCCTGTGTTATAATGTTCTCTGGTGTTCTATGACCTCTGCTACCTTAGCTCAACTGGCAGAGCAAATCATTCGTAATGATTAGGTTGTGGGTTCGAGTCCCACAGGTAGCTTTCCGGATAACCTCCAAATACAAAGGATTTGAGAGATAAACCGGACAATGCCCCTGTGAAGGGGCGGCCAGAGGCAGATGCCCACTGGAGGGAAGAAGGAAAAGAAAAGCCAGTGGGGGGGGTTGGTGGGGGGTGTACTATGGTAAGTCAACCAGGGAGGCAATGTTGACCAGCTGGAGTTCTTTGAAAGTACGCTTGAATAGTCCAGTCAATACTCTACCAGGCCCAACTTCAAATACGTCTGTAACGCCGAGCTCTACTACCATAGTGGACATAATTTCCCGCCAACGCACACTACCAGTCATCTGTAGTTTTAGGCTTTCCTTGAGAGTTTTACCGCAGGTGGTGGGGATGGGATGAACATTGCTGATAACGGGGATTTGGGCATCTTGGAATTCTACCTTTTCCAGGGTTTGGGTAAACTCTTGATTTGCCTCTGCCATGAGGGGGGAGTGAAACGCCCCTGAAACCTTTAAGGGCACAGCCAGTTTGGCCTTCACCTTTGCCACCACTTCATCTACAGCAGTGGGAGTGCCAGAAATCACCACCTGTTCTTCACTGTTGTCGTTGGCAATCACTACATCTTCCCTTCCCGCTACCAGTTCTTCTAGGGTACTTCTATCAAACTTCATCAAGGCTACCATTTTTCCCCCCTGGCAGCCGTCCATCAGTTGAGCCCGTTTTTGCACCAGTTCCAATCCCGTTGTAAAATCATACACACCAGCAGCATAGAGGGCTGTATATTCCCCTAAACTATGTCCTGCTACAACCTCCGCCTTTTTACCCCTCTCCCTCAACAAGTCTACTAGTATTGCCTCGATGGTATAGAGACAGGGTTGAGTATACAAAGTACGAGAAAGGGTTTCCTCATCTCCCTCACACTTCTCCAATACTGACCATCCTAACACCTGTTCCGCCTCTGCCAGTCTTTTTTGGGCTATTCTGTGTGTCTGTAAGTCTAACCCCATTCCCTTACTTTGTGAACCCTGTCCTGGAAATACCCATGCAACTTTTGTCATTTACGCTACACTGTCTCCTAATGGCCAAACCCCCATTATAGTCCTCCTTTTCCCTTAATTCCAACCCCCCATATTCTGGTGCTATAATCTCTTAGTCTGAACCTATAGTTGTGATGATTTTTAGCCCTGATGATTGACCAGTTAAGAGAGATTTTCAGTAATGCCCTAGTCTCCGCTTTTGGAAAGGAGTTTGCCAAAATAGACCCTCAGGTGATGCCAGCCAGCAATCCCAGGTTTGGTGACTATCAGGTAAATGTGGCTCTTTCCCTAGCCAAAATCCTACAACAAAACCCCCGCACCCTTGCCCAAACCCTCGTCCAACATGCCCATCTTAACGGCATTTGTTATCCCCCAGAAATTGCTGGTCCCGGCTTTATCAATCTTACCATAAAACCGGAGTACATCGCCCAGAAAATTCAGGCTATGGCCAAGGATGAGCGTTTGGGCGTGGAAAAGGCAAAAAAACCTCAAAGGGTGGTGGTGGACTTTTCTAGCCCTAATATAGCCAAAGAAATGCATGTGGGGCACCTCCGTTCTACTATTATTGGCGACTGTATCGCTCGTCTGTTAGAATTCAGGGGTCATGATGTCCTTAGACTAAATCATGTGGGAGATTGGGGCACTCAATTTGGAATGTTAATTGCCTATTTGAGACAGGAAAAACCAGAGGCATTAGTAACAGCAAATGCCGTGGATTTGGGAGACTTGGTTACTCTTTACAAACAGGCAAAGCTCAAATTTGATCAAGACGAAGAATTTAGAGAAAAGGCACGTCAAGAGGTAGTAAAACTTCAAAATCACGACCCGGAGAGTATTAATGCTTGGCAGTTGTTATGTGAACAATCTAGGCGAGAATTTGAGCAGATTTATCAGTTATTGGACATAAAGTTAATTGAAAGGGGGGAGTCTTTTTATAACCCGCTACTGCCAGAAGTGATTAAGGATTTGGAAGCTGCTGGAATCCTCACAGAGGATCAAGGTGCCAAGTGTGTATTTCTGGAAGGTTTTGTTAACAAAGAAGGCAAACCCCTGCCTCTTATTGTGCAAAAATCCGATGGGGGTTATAATTATGCTACCACAGATTTGGCCGCTATAAAATATCGTGTTAACTATGACAAAGCAGAAAGAATTATATACGTCACAGACGCGGGGCAATCTACCCACTTTGCCCAAGTATTTCAGGCGGCAAGAAAGGCCAATTTGGCTCCAGAAAATGTAGAATTAGTCCATGTGCCATTCGGCCTAGTATTGTCGGAAGAAGGCAAGAAAATTAAGACCAGAGAAGGAGAGAGTGTTAAGCTAAAAGAACTCCTATATGAGGCTATAAATAGGGCGAGAAAAGACTTAGAGAATCGTCTAGCACAAGAAGGCAGACAAGAAAGTGAAGAGTTTATAAATCACGTCAGCAGAGTAATAGGATTAAGTGCAGTAAAATACGCTGACTTGAGTCAAAATCGCACCACCGATTATCGTTTCAGCTATGATAAAATGCTAGCCCTTCAGGGAAATACTGCTCCCTATTTACTGTATGCCTATGTCAGGGTACAGGGTATTATCAGAAAAGGCAACATCAATCTGGAAGAATTAAACCTTGAACATCCCATAATCCTAAAGGAAGCAACAGAATTAAACTTGGCTAAACATCTGGTTCAATTAAATGATATAATCCAAGAAGTGGAAAGGGATTTAATGCCAAATCGTCTCTGTTCATACCTTTTTGAACTCAGCCAAAAATTTAATCAATTCTACGACCAATGTCCCATACTACAGGCAGAGGAGAACATAAAAATATCTCGTCTTATCTTGGCTAACCTGACGGCAAAAACTCTCAAACTAGGGCTATCCTTACTAGGTATCCCTGTTTTGGAAAGAATGTAATAAACCTCTGAGGCAAACTGTATGCCTCTTTTTCCTAATTTCCCCAGTTTTTTGATGATTCCAAGATGCGTATATTCATAACAGGTGGGAGCGGTTGTATAGGCCATTATATTGCAGATTTGCTCATAAAAGAAACTGACCATGAGTTGTTTTTTCTGGTGCGAAATCCCTCGAGAATAAAATTTAACTATCACCACCGCCAGGGAATTCATATTATCCGAGGAGATTTAATCAATATCCTGGAATATAAGGAGTTGTTACAAACCATCCATGTGGCTATACTAACCGCTACCTGTTGGGGAGGGGAAAAAGAGTCTTATCAAATCAATGTGGAGGCTAATATAAATCTAATTAAATGCCTAAACCCGCAAGTAATTCAGCGGATAATTTACTTCTCCACTGCTAGTATCTTAGACCATGATAACCAACTACTCCCCGAGGCCGGTACTATTGGCACAGATTATATCAAGAGTAAGTATCAGTGCTTCCTGAGACTTCAAGAATTGGAATTGTACCCGAAAATTATCACCGTCTGTCCAACCCTTGTCTTCGGTGGCGATAAAGATAAACCCTATTCTCATCTGTCTGCCGGTTTAAAAAATCTGCCTAAATGGTTTAATCTTATTCGCTGGTTTAAAGCTGATGGCAGTTTTCACATAATCCACGGCTATGACATTGCCACTATCATTGCTTACTTGGTGGAAAATGGCGATAAATTAGATCCTCAATTCGAGAGAAAATTAGTGTTGGGGAATCCCCCCCTAACTATCAATCAAGCCATTAGGGAAATTGGGGAGTATTTGGGCAAAAAAATCTATTTCCAATTTCCTTTCCCCCCCTGGCTGGCTAGAATTTTTATCAAAGCTTTTAGAATAAAAATGGCAGAATGGGACTATTTCTGCTTCAACTACCGTCATTTCACCTACAACAAATACGTAAACCCCTCCACCTTTAATCTCGAATATAAAGTGCCCAGTCTGTATAAGCTACTCAAAATATCCGGGATATAAAGCCAGAAAAATGTAAAGAACAATTAAAAATAGGAAAGAGAAAAAATGCTAAAATGCTGTAGGAGTGGGAATGCAATTTATGCAGGGCCGGCAGACAGAAAAACAAAAATAAATTGCCGCTATAGTGTTGTCTTTGGGATTGTCGGCTTGCTGCCTTAACTCCAACTCTGACAAAAGCAATAGTCAACCTCCTTAACCTGCGATGTGCGTGGGAGTGGAGATGTTGTAAACGAAGTAATAAACCTAAGTAAAAAACTGGCTGATGGCACTATTTCCCCACAGTCCCCTCCATTTCCCAGTATAGTCTCTGTAGACGGTGAAATCTTCCCCGGCAAAAACTATATCCCCCCCTATTGCCGATTCTCCCCTAATAGCCTACAGCCCTATGGTCTTCATGACTACCAAAGAATTGGCGCCCTTTTGGGAAAAACAGCCTAACATATTTGTAGCACTTGCAATTTA
>DVEF01000105.1 GCA_015295805.1 Geminocystis sp. M7585_C2015_104
CACCATAAGCCCTTAATTGCTCAAAGTAAGCAAGAATACAGACTTGCCGGCAAAATGCTAATGCGGTATGTTAACAGGAGGATAACAGCGGTGAACAAGGAAAGGATAATATTAGACAATTTCAAATCTCACAACAGTCAGAAGGTAAAAAGGAAGGCGTGGAAGTTAAATACAGAAAGAAGGAGATGTCAGTAAGTTTTATCAGATGAGCCAGTGAGATAGAGAAGGCATTCAGGTGTGCTTATGAGGATTCTGAGAGGTTATGTTCCATAATTTACGTCATTCAAGAGGGGGTGCCCATGAATTGAACTATTACCTGCCCCTCTCCAAAGACTTGGGCTATTTGACTGACAGCCAGTTTAAAGCAATGAATAAAGAAATTACCGCAATAATTAGAATGCTAAACTCCCTAATAAACTCTTTGAGAAAAAAAATTAATCCCCTATACCCTATCCCTTATCCCCTACACCCCTACAAACAAAAAACATCCCCACAAGGGGGAGACAAGGACAAAGCTATGGCACAATTCCCAAAATCGCCAACATTTGGTACTATGTGGTAGTAGTAGTAGTAGTAGTTAAGTATTGGTACAAGAGAGGGGAAGATTTAAAGCCGCCGCGGGTGGGTCTTTCCCTCAGTTTTTTGTAGTTATACCTGAAGGGAATCCAGAGCCTTTTCTACCCGACGGAAGTCAAATCCCAATGCCCTCAGAGAATGCCAAAGATGTCCTTGGAGGAAGAAGAAGGCCAGGAAGAAATGAGCATTGGCTAACCAGCAACGGGTGGTGTGTTGGCCAAAAGGAAGTTCGATAGTGTCTGCAAAGTAGGGTGCAATGCCCAATTTTACCTCCAAGGCAGGCCCGTAAAACTCCACTGGATAGGCAAGGGTGTTAACAGCACAGAAGTAGGCCGCCACGAAGCCGGCTAGGGCAATGCCCCCCAGGGAGTAGGACAAAATGGCCTCCCCTGAGAAGATAAGCACCCTTCTGGCCCATCCCAAGGGTGGTACTAGTATATGCCAAACACCGCCGGCTAACAAGAGAATGCCAATATAAATGTGGCCTCCCACCAAATCTTCTAGGTTGTTAATACTGGCAAAGTGAGTTTGGTAACCATATAGGGTAGCCAGGTTGAGGGTAGGATGTTCTACTATCCGCACTGTCTTCGTAGTAGCATCATACAGTCCCCCCCAATACATGGCCTTGAAGGCCAATAGAAGGGCTCCCATCCCTAAAAACAGAAGATGATGACCGAGAATCACCCCCAACTTGGCGGGGTCATCCCAGGAGAAATCGAAGGTCTTTGCCCTTCCCTGGGCGTCTTTTAGGCTTTCTGGGCCCTTGAGGGCGTGGAAGATAGCCCCTGCACCCAAAAAGGCAGAGGAAATCAGATGCAACGAGCCAACCACAAAATAGGGATAGGTGTCCACAATCTGACCCCCCTCACCAACGCCCCAACCCAGAGTGGCCAGGTGGGGTAGAAGGATTAAACCCTGTTCCCACATAGGACGGCTAGTATCAAACCGGGAGATTTCAAAAAGGGTAAAACTCCCCGCCCAGAAGGTAGTCAGTGCTGCCTGTCCCACGTGGGCGGCAATAAACAAACCACTCTTATCAGCGAAGCGGGCGTTTCCTGCCCACCAATCGTATTTTACCTCTGTTTTTCCGTATGTTTGCATTGCCTTTTGGCTTTCCTCCGCAAACTTAGAATTTTTCTCAACAAGCCTAATGATAATTTATAACATTTGCTATTTATTTTCAACTAATTTATGTAAATTTTTGTTAAACTTGATTAGAAAATGGGGCCTATGTGCAGGTTTCATAGGAGTAATAACCTGATAGGTTCAGTATTTTCCTGTATAAAATTGCAATAAGGTTGCCAAAATAATGAAATAAATATGCATTAATAGAGGCGAGGCATTAAGGGCGGACAAGGCTTATAATCATAAAAGGGAGAGAAAAAACAAGAAACTATGTCCAGTGGTGGGAAGAGAGTAAATAACAGTCCTATACAACAGAGGCCTGTGGATTGCAAGGTGGGCAGTTTGGCAGAATTGAGGCAGTTGTTGTGGGAGGAGGGAATTGAGACAAGTCAGTGGAGTCATCAACAGGGAAATAAGACAATAGAAGACTTATGGCGGGAAATCAGTATAGGAGAATCTTATTTGAAGAGGGTAGAGGGAAAATTAACCAGACTATTGCGAGTTAGTGCCGTAGAGGTTATATTTACCCTGGGGGAGCGTCGTTTTCAACTGGTGGAAGACAAACAAATTTTCCTCAACAGCGGCATCGTTCGCCAAAGAGAGTTGAATGTGATTACAGAAAAAATACGCGGTCGCGAAAATCCCCTTTCTGCCGCCTATAGAGGGTTGATGGAGGAGGTGAATTTGAAAGTAACCACCCCCCTTAACTTTCTGGGAGAAACCTACTGGCAAAAAATTTCTCCTAGCTATCCCCATCTTTCCAGTCTCTACCAAGTATTCCACTATCAGGCCATTCTGGGGGAGAGGGAATTAATAACAGTTCGTTTTTCCGAGTACCGAGAACAGGAGAATATTCTCAGTCTATTCACCCTTAAACCCCTCCACTAAAAATCAGAGATTTAACATTTTGTAACAAAGTGTTGATAATTTATCGCAACAAACCCTTATACTGAAGATTAGGTCTGAGGGTCAATGTAAGGAGCAATCCCATTGTACAACTCAGTCAAGAAAACCCCAAAGAGGAAGCCAACAGGTTAACAGATATTGTTACACTAAGTAAAGAAAATTTAAGGATAATTTTTATAGATACCATGGGTCGTACAGGAGTATTATTGTTAAACCTAGGTGGGCCAGAAAAACTAGAGGATGTACGTCCTTTCTTGTACAATCTATTTTCTGACCCAGAGATAATTCGTCTGCCCTTCCCCTGGCTACAAAAACCCCTGGCTTGGTTAATAGCCACCCTACGCTGCAAAAAATCGGAAGCCAACTATCTACGTATTGGGGGGGGCTCACCCCTGTTGCGAATCACCAATGCCCAGGCAGAGGCTTTACAAGCTAAATTGGCGGCCATGGGGGCAGATATAAATGTGTATGTAGGGATGCGTTACTGGCACCCCTTTACAGAAGAAGCCATTGCCAGGATTAAAGAGGATGGCATTGAGAGGTTGGTAATTCTACCATTGTACCCTCAGTTCTCCATAAGTACCAGTGGCTCTAGTTTTCGTCTCTTGGAACAGTTGTGGAAACAAGATCCCCAACTACAGAAGATACAATACACCATTATCCCCTCCTGGTATGACCATCCCGGCTATCTGTCTGCCATGGCGGATTTAATCAAACAGGAGTTGGAACAGTTTGAACATCCAGAAAGGGTACATATCTTCTTTAGCGCCCATGGTGTCCCAAAAACCTATGTTACCGAAGCGGGAGATCCCTATCAAGTAGAAATCGAAGAATGTACTCAGTTGATCATGAAAACCCTTAACACTGGCAATCCCTACACCCTCGCCTATCAGAGTAGGGTGGGGCCAGTAGAATGGTTGAAACCCTATACAGAAGACGCCCTGGCGGAATTAGGCAGACAGAAGGTCAAGGACTTACTGGTGGTGCCTATCAGTTTTGTATCGGAACATATTGAAACCCTACAGGAGATTGATTTAGAATACAGAGAGTTGGCTGAAGAAGTAGGCATAACCAACTTCAAACGAGTTCCCGCCCTTAACACTCATCCCCTGTTCATTGAGGCTTTGAGCGACTTAACCCTAACCGCCCTATCCAAGCCACCTCTGCATTTCCACCACCTTACCCGCCCCAAGAAAAATATGAGGCTGTACCCCCCCGAAAAATGGGAATGGGGTTTGACCTCCATGGCAGAGGTGTGGAATGGGCGTTTAGCTATGCTAGGCTTTTTAGCACTACTGTTGGAACTAATTAGTGGACATGGTCCCTTACACCTTGTGGGCTTGTTGTAGTGTTCAAGAGACACTGATTTGTGCCGACTCATATCCCGGGGGTTCAATGTGAATGACAATCCTCACCGGTGCGAATCTCTCTTCTAGTCTTCTTTCCACCTCTTCTGTGATGTCATGGGCGGTTTTTACGTCTTCTTTGTCTACAATTAGATGCATTTCAATAAACACCTGTCTGCCTAACAATCCTCTGGAGGTGATGTCATGACAGTTTACCACTCCTGGCACTGTCATCACAATCTCGTGAATCAACTCAGGGGCAATGGCCGCCTCGTCCACCAACCAGGGGAGATTACGACGTAAAACCTCCCAGGCACTTTTAATCACCAATACAGCCACTGGGAAAGCCAACAAAACATCCAGGTATTTCAACCATGGCATGTTAAGACTATCCGACTGCCACACCCCTATCAGTCCCAACAGCACCATTATTGTAATCCATACGTCACTCATTGTGTGATAGGCGTCAGCAATCAGAATCTCACTGCCTATTTTTCTTCCCACGTGCCCCTCATAATAAGCTACAAATATATTTACCCCCAGCACTATAAGTAACACCCATAATTGTTCCCCGCTTATAGTTACCTTACCTGTGCCGAAGAATAACCTTTCAAGGGCACTACTGACGATTTCAAAACAGGCAATACCCAGGAAGGCGGCAATACCCAATGCCCCCACCGCCTCGAATTTTTGATGTCCATAGGGGTGTTCCTTGTCTGGTTTTGGCGACGACATTTGGTTTGTCACCAACCCCAGAATGTTATTGGCACTGTCCGTCACACTATGTAACGCGTCTGCTTGCAAACTTAGTGAGCCCGTAAGTATCCCCACTGTTGCTTTTATAATCAAAACCAATATATTAAGCCACAGAGTTATAATCAGAACTTTTCTAGTGTGATGACGGTTATCCCTTATCATTTCTCATTTCCCCTCCTACCCAATCAACACTTTCTTATATAATGTCATAAATTCTGCAAAAAATGGCCTTTATGTTAACAATTAATTATCCCTATTTGATGGTATCTATAATCATTTTTAATCTCATAAAACGCCATTTGATAATATTTAGCGTTGAATTTTTTATAGTGTTATTTAACCCTTTTCCCTTTTCCTTATTCTCAAAAGAGCCCCACCAGGATTGTGTAGTAAAGAAAAATGGGTATATCCGGGCTATAATTGAAAAAAAATATCACCTGAAAGTCATAGACATTTATGAATGAAAACACTCCTGACAAACTGGATGACATCACTACGCCCATTTGGGAAGCCCCCCCCCACATCCGTAATATTGTCCAACAAGTCTTGCAGTTAGAGAAAATGAGGATAAGCCAAAAAAATCTCCGCTACATCAACGAGGATGTGGTTAAAATAATCAAACAAAATATTCAGTAATCTTGCCTTCCACCTCCCCTATTCCTAAACAATATGTGATATGAAAATTATTAGCCTACAGCTAGCAAACTTTCGTCAGTTTTATGGAAAAACGCCCATAATAAGATTTAGTGAAGGTAAGAAAAACACCACAGTGATTTATGGAAGCAATGGTGCGGGGAAAACTACTATTCTCAACGCCTTTATTTGGGCGATGTATGGGAGACACACTCCTTCTTTTACACAGCCCGATTGGCTGGTCAATAAAAGGGCGGTTGAGGAAGCGGAAATTGGGGCGGCAGTGGAGTGTTGGGTGGAGATAATTTTTGAACACGAATACAAAACCTATCAGTTAAAAAAGAGATTCTTTGCCAAGCGAAATTCCTCAGGGGGTGTGGAAACCACTTCTCCCCAGACACTCATGATGGTGGCGGATGAAGAAGGAAAATGGCAGCCACCTTTACAGTCTCCTGAGGATATTATCGAACAGATTTTACCCAAGAGTCTTCACGGGTATTTCTTCTTTGACGGGGAACAGATTGAACACTTATTTAGAGATTCTGACAGGGGTAAAATAGCTGAAGACACAAAAGAGTTAATAGGCGTCAAGATTCTGGAAAGGGCAATTACCCATCTGAAAAACGCGGAGAAAATCCTGGAACAGGAGTTAAAATCCTTGGGAGATTTACAGGTTAAAAACCTGCTAAAGGAAAAGGAGGTTAAACAGGAATTGCAACAGAAACTAAGACAACAATTAGGACTATTAGAAGAAAGACTAACTCTCCTGACAAGAGAAAGGGAGAAAATTTCCCAGGAGATGTTGCAGATTAGTGCCATAGAAAATCTCCAGAGGTTAAAACAGAGGCTGCTACAAGAAGAGAGAGAATTAAAAAAGAAACTAAAAGAGAGTCAGGAAGCCATAAAAAGAGAAATTAGTTCTAGAGCATATCTTGTTTTCTTACAGGGGATAATAGCGGAATTTCAGGAAAAGGTTTCCCTCCTCAAAGGAGAAGGAAAATTCCCTGCAATAGAACCAGAGTTTATAAGAGAGTTGTTGGAGAAAAACCGGTGCATTTGTGGAAGAGAATTAGAGGAAAATACCCCCCCATACCGAGAGGTAAAAAGATGGCTAGAAACGGAGAGAACATTTCAAAGGGAGGAGATAATAAAACTAGAAAACCAAGTAGAGAATCAGAAACAAAGATTAGAAGATTTCTGGCAGTCAGTCCACAACTATCAAAAAACAATTGGCAACTTGCGTTATCGTCTAAACCAAGTGGAACTAGAGTTGGATGAAATCAACGAAAAACTGAGACAACATCCACAGCAGGATATTAAGGAAAAACAGGCACAATTAGACAAATTAGAGACATACATTCGCGAGGTAATTTTGAATCAAGGAGAAATAAATCTGCAATTAGAAAACCTAGAAAACGAGTTAAGCCGTTTGGAGAAACAAATAGCAAAACAGGAAATAAAGGCAGAAAAACAAAACCTGACCAAGAGGAGAATTGAGGCAACCCGAAAAGCAATCCTATGCATTGCGGAGGTAAAAAAACGCCTAGAAACTCATTTTAGAGAGGCTTTAGAGAAGAGACTACAGTCCATTTTTGCCTCCATATCCTTCACTCCCTACCAACCACTTCTGAACGAGAATTATGAGTTAAATTTAGTAGAAAATACCACAGGGGTAACCCTACCTGTAGCCGCCTCCACTGGGGAAAATCAAATTTTAAGCCTCTCCTTCATTGGTGCGGTGATTGACATGGTGAGGGAATGGTCAAAACGAAACAGTATTATTACCACAGACGCCAGTGAGTTTCCCATAGTAATGGATTCCCCCTTTGGGAGTTTAGATGAGGTATATCGTCGCCAGGTGGCCGCGGCTATTCCCCGGCTTGCCAACCAGCTGATTATGTTGGTGACAAAAAGCCAGTGGCGAAACGAAGTAGAAACAGAAATAACCCCCCATCTAGGTAGGCAATACCTGCTAGTATACAAAACCCCCAAACCCGACTGTCAGGAAGACACCATTACCCTCAATGGATGTCCATATCCTCTAGTAGTTAAAAGCGAAAACCAGTACGAATATACGGAAATCATCGAAATAGGGAATAACATGTAGGGGTAGGGGGTGTCCTACCCTTCTACCATATAAAACCCTACACAGGATTTTAGCTATTAGAGGCATAAAAGGCAATGGCCATCAACCCTGCCACTAGTAGTATGCCAAAGACAGTGAGGACAATATAATTGCGTTTTTCCTTAGCGGTGAGGGGCTGGGCCTGGTATATTTTGGGTTCATTAGCAAAATTATTCAGTCTCCCTCCATCCTCTGTAGTATAAGGCATTTCCGCTATAACTCCAAATAATTACTAACTGGTTATTATAACACTGGTGTATAAGGGGAAAAAGCACTATTAATCGGTATATCTTTAACTCACAAAATAATACAGATTACTATTTGTATAAAATGAGTAATACTGGATCCAAGAACCTATTGAGGGGAAAACTGATAGCTAATTTTCTCATTTTGTAGGGGGTTGTTAACAAGACAAATTGGCTTGTTATAGATGAATCATTATTTGTAATAGACCGAGTGGCGGCGTAAAGGAGGAAAATTACAATTCCCTCGGCTTACGGTGTGACAGGGAGAAACGTGCCTGGTTTTAGGGGACAATAGTCCATAACTTTTCCATGCCCTGTTGAAAGGGATTGGGGAAGGAGACTAAGGCGAGGGGGATTTGAAAAGAAAAACCGACTGGTTCACTTGGGTTTATCTACTTAAAATTAAAACCCCCTAAGATTTTAAATAAAAAGAGCTGCGGGGCAGAGAATTTTATATAAGATAGCATTTATATAGGAGCAACTATATAGAGGATAGGGATTATTTGGAGAAATCACTAAAGAATGTGAATAAAAAGAATGTGAATAATTAGTGAAGTCCGCAAAAAATAGACGAGGATGAAAAATGAGCCTTTGTTCGTAGTGTGGGGGGGGAATGATGCTAAGAAAGAAACATCAGAAGACACAAAAAACTTATGTACTGATATTCCAGAGGAATTTTGATTCACAATCGTCTTGGAGTTGATTATAAAGTCTTATGGGAGGTGGCTTCCCGGAAAATACTAGACCCCATAAACAATAGTAAAAGAAATTTGGGACATAGTATCATAAGGAAAATAGTGTTTGAGTTATCCCCATGAGCCAATTGGCGTGAACATGGGAACTGGTGGGAAACCAAAGGGGACTTGTCCTAAGGTATAAAAGCCTGCTAAATTCTGAAGAGGAGATGGTCCATGACCCTTCCAATCCAGACGATACCTCAAGAAAATTGACAAGTATGCCATCGGGGGTTTTTTAGTCTTCTCTGGTCAAGCTCAGGCCTGCAAATGGGACAAAAAAGACTAGTTTTATACAGATACATAGCATCTAAGTTGGAATTTTAGAAAAATTACCTGTTATAGGCCAGTATCTAAATGGTAGCCCCCCTAGGGCAGTACTGCTTGTGGTGTGAAACTGTACTACGTCTCTGCCCTCATATTTCCCCCCGGCGTAGGGGGAGTTGGCAAATGTTAGAGGTAGGCTGATTATATGCATAAGCTTAGACTAAGTGAAGGAATATAAAAGGCTATTTGAGAACTTTATTTACCTAGCTGCTCTACAAACTGTCAATTACATTCTTCCACTTATAACTTTTCCCTACCTTGTCAGGGTTTTGGGAGTAGAAAAATTTGGTTTTCTGTCATTCGCCAACGCCACCATTGGATATTTTCGGCCCCTCACTGATTAGGGATTTAATTGGTATGCCACTAGGGAAATAGCGATTCACAGGGGGAATAAAGAAAAGCCCCAGTAGATATTCAGTGCTGTGATGATTATCAGGCTTAGTTTAATGATTTTAAGCCTAATTTTGCTAACAGTATTAGTTATATTTTTTGAAGGGTTTAGGCAAGACCGGCTGGTGTATTATTTAACATCCAGCATGTTGGTGGGTAATGCCTTTTTTCCAGTTTGGTTTTTCCAGGGAATGGAGAGTATAAAGTATATTACATTATTAAACATATCAGCAAGAGGTATATTCACCATAGCGATATTTGTATATGTGAAGACTCAGGCAGACTATTAGAAGGTGCCACTTTTGAGTGGATTAGGCCTTGTGGCAGCCGCAGTAATTAGCCTATATTTCATTGCGGGTGAATTGGGGGTTAGTATCAATTTGGCCTCTGTAAAAGTTATCACCCACCAATTCAAAGGGGGGTTGGCACATATTTGTTGCCATAATAGCCATTAGCCTTTACACCATCTCAACAACATTTATTCTCGGACTGTTCACAAAAAACATTTTTGTGTGCCATCATTTGGCGGCGGAATGGCCAACATTCTACAATTTTATTTCAAAAAAAAAAGTTGCACAGTCCCGAATAAGGGTACTCAGTTTATGAGTTAATGTAATGACAGGGGTGTGTAGGTGTTCTTACTGCAATTCAGAAAAAGTGGTCAAAAACGGCAGGTGGAGACAGGGTAAGCAAAGGTTTCTCTGCAGAGAATGCGGAAGAATATTGGTTCAAAATTCCGTCAGAAGACACTACCCAAAACACACCATTGACTTAGCCCTAAAGCTATATACGAAGGACAGGGAAATGTCCGCAATAGCAGGGTCTTTAACGGGCCTGATGAGACCGTCAGAAAATGGATAACAAGAGAGGAAATTAGGGCTTTGGGCAGACTCAGGGCAATAGAGAAGATTGTTGTTGGAAGAACATTTAACAGAATAGGCGCAGATGAGGTGTGGACACACATAGGCAACAAGGGGAAAAAAATCTGGATATGGACTGCAGTGTTTGACAACAAGTTAAACCCCTTTCATGTAGGTGGCAGAAAAGAGGAGGATTTTTGGAAGTTGTATTGCTTTGTCCAACATCAAATTGTGAGATAATACCTTTTTGTGAAAAGAGACTGAAAAGATCACAAACAGAAATTCGTCAAAAAAAGTAAGATGTTTATTGACTCCTCCATCTTCGGTGGACACCAACAAGAGTAAGCCAAAAAGCCAGACAGACCATACACCATAACCCGCCCCAAAGCCCTAATCACCCTTGCCATCCTCATTAACTCCGCCCTCAGACTACCCCACAGACAAACTGAAGGCTCCCCCAGACAGCCCTTTCATGGGCTCAGATATAAAAATACCCAACTTCAGAACAATAGAAAACTTCAGCTTTGACAATCTGCCCGTCAGCACAGAATACTTGCCAGAGGACTTTGTCAATGGTTCTTGACTCAAGCGGTGTGAAAGCGACAAACAGAGGAGAGTGGCTCAGGAAGAAACACGGCAGGAAAGGAATGAACGGATAAAGATGCAAGTGGCTCTTGACATAAAAAACGGTGCTGCAATGGATGTGAAGATAACCGGTCAGAGAACCCACAATAGTCAAGTTGCCATATCATTTCTTGATAAGGCTGTAGTCAAAGCACAGGATATGGGATGTAAGGTAGAGAAGGTGATAGCTGATGCTGGACATGATACACTTGAGACATTCAAGTATTTAGGTCAGAGGGGTGTAGAAGCAGTGATAAAGGTGAGGAAGGGGGTGGAAGGAGAGGGAGGGATATGGCAGGAGATGGCTGGTAGAGGGTTTCTTTTCAGTATTTAAGAGGTGGTTTGGTGAGTACGTGAAATAGGGGTGTGGGTATGGTGGCGGGGTAGGTGGGAGGTTTGTAAGATGGTGGTGCGTGGGTAGGGTTAGTAGGAGGTTAGGGGGTTTTAAATATTAATGGTGTGATTCTTGGACAAAGCGGGAGTTTTGTGGCAAAATGAGCGAAAAGAACAAATTAGTCTTCAGTTTATTTAGAGATAAACCTAAAGGGGAAATCAATATCCCAGCTCTAGGCATAGAAAACTCAAAAATTCCGGCCAAACCCGGAGAGCAGTTTGACACTCACCTCTTTTTACCAGAAGGCGAAGGGAGAAAAGGGGAAGGTGGCCTAAGAACAAAGGGTTTTTTCAAGTTTAGCTATAAGCTGGTTGACGGGGCCTGGCATATTTGTAATTTTGACGGCCATCCAGTAATGCCTGCACCTACTAATATACAGGGGCAAATTGAAGAGTATGTTGAGTCCATAGACCAGGGGATTGACAGTTCAAGGCAAAAAATTACAGAGCTTCCCTTAATTACAGTTATCACCGTGGTTTTAAATAAGGAGAAATTCCTTGAAGAAACCATCCAGAGTGTAATTGCTCAGACCTACCCCAATGTGGAGTATCTAATCATAGACGGTGGTAGTACTGACGGAACACTAGATATTATAAGAAGGTATGGGGAATACATTGACTACTGGGTAAGTGAGAAGGATGGGGGAATTTATGATGCAATGAATAAGGGCATAAATGTGGCTAGTGGGGAATGGATAAATTTCATGAATGGGGGGGATAGTTTTTTCCAAGAGAAGGTGTTGGAGAAAGTCTTTACCAATCATTGGAAGGACGTAGATGTAATTTACGGGAACCATCAGGTTGTATACCCCGGTCGGAGGAGAATAGTAAAAGCGGGGGAAATCAAACATATTTGGAAAGGCTCTCAATTTTGTCACCAGAGTGCGTTTGTCCGCAAAAAAGCCTACAAGGTCTATGGTTTCAACACCTCCAGGGACATTGCGGCCGATTTTGAATTCTTTTATACCCTTTACAAGAAGAACATGAACTTCAAATATATAGACCTGGTAATAGCTAATTACCCGGCTGGTGGACTTTCTGACGTCAGGAGGATAAAAACTCTTCTTGAGTGGTGGAGTGTTGTTGGCAAAAATGGGAACACCAATCTATATTATACTGTGCGCATCATCACCGAATTATTAAAGCTGTGGCTCAAAACCACCATGAGAAAAATGAAAAGCCTTTTTAGGGTCTAAGATTGATGGGTCTTCTTTGTAGGCCCATGGAATTTTACTTGTTTTCGACTTTTTTTTTCAACGGACAAAAACCGCTCCCTTAATACCATGTGCCACGACAAGCCTTTTCGAATAAGTGCCACTATACAAAAACTTATACTGGTTGTAATTTTCCTTACCCCAGTATTTAGCATTTACGAGTCTTTGGCTCTGATTTTTGGCGGTTTAGTCGATAACTCTACAGCCCTCACGCCGACATATATAAAAATCATAAAGGACATTGTTTTCATACTGTTGGGTCTTGGTGGCTTTGTGGGAATTTTGAGGAGAAACCGGGTCAACAGGTACGGTTTAATGGGCTTGCTATATTTTCTGCTAGTGGTTTTCACGGCACTTGCCTACAGTAATAACTTTCTGATTTTCTTGGCGGGTCTGAGGTGGACTTTCCCAGTCTTATTGATAACCTTCTTGATTCCCTACATCACCAAGGATTTTCTGGTTAAAATCGCCAACATGCTATTTGGGTTATTCCTTCTGCATTTTTTATTTCAGATAATACAATTGTTCTTTGCCCAAGGCTGGTTTGGCCGAAATGCACTTGGTTTGTCCCTAAGAAACCCCGGAATATTTTTTATCCCTAGCACTGCAGCTTTTTTTACCATATGTGTGCTCTTTTTTACAATGTTTTACCAGCCAAATAGGGTTTTGAGAAGGTTTATTTTTTGGCTTTCCCCATTAAGTATATTTCTCACAGCATCAGGCAGTGGTGTCGTTGTTTACCCCGTGATTATGACAATATATCTTGTAAGTAAAAAGTTTTTTAAATTACTCCCCATTGTAGTTGTCATTCTGTTATTTTTGGCTGGACATACAGTCCAAGATATTACGGGACGAGATAAGGTGCTTGAAGGCTCTTTTGCCACAAGAATTGAAATATTTGTTGAACTAATTAAACAGGCTAGTCTTATCAGTCAAAATTTTGGGTACGGGACAAATACAGGAGTACTTTTGGCAAATCAACTTGGTTTAGATCTGGGGGCTGTAATCACTGATTCAACCTATGCCTCGATAATTGCCAATCTGGGTCTATTAGGTCTTATAATAACTCTGGTCATAGTTCTGATATTTGCAACCATTGCCTGGTTGAACAAGGATAAAGAAAAACTGGTATTTGTGGCTATTTTTGGTTTGTTTTCTGCTACTACGAACATTGTGGAGGCCTTTCCCATGAATTTATTGTTTTCCATACTTGTGGCTTACTATCTAAAAAACTCCAAGAGTTGAGCAATGAAAATACTAATAGTGCACAACAAATACCAATCCAAAAACATTGGTGGGGAGGACATAGTTTATAAAAACGAATTAGAATCCCTGCGAAAAAAATTGGGGGAAAAAAATGTCCTGTCATATGAGGTTTCAAATGACGATGTAAACCAATTTAAATTGCTCTTTGAGATATGGTTTTCATGGGAACACTATAAGAACATAAGGAGGATGGTAGAAGAAAACAGGATAAACATAGTTCATGTCCATAATTTCTTTCCAATGCTCACCCCCAGTGTTTTTAAAGCAGCAAAAGAAGGGGGTGCAAAGGTGATTCACACCCTACACAACTATCGTCTGTGGTGCATATCAGGAATCCTTTACAGGGACGGTTATGGCACATGTGAGGTGTGCACTAAGAATAAGTTTTCCCTAGCGGGCATTCTCAACAGGTGCTATCGTAATTCGCTGCTTCAAAGTATTGCGGCTCAATTGGCATTTTGGTTCTATAAGGTCACTGGAGTCTTTGATAGTGTCGACTATTTCTTTGTTCTCACAGACTTCCAAAAAGAAAAAGTAAAATCCCTTGGAATCAGTGAAAACAGGATTATAGCGAAACCAAACAGTTTAAGGATACCACTCGAGCTCCAAAAACAAAAAGAGAAGCAGGGCTATATTTATGTAGGCAGACTTGAAGAGTCAAAGGGTATTTATGAACTTTTGAAAGTTTGGAGTAGACTTGACAGACGATTCGTTTTAACTGTCATAGGTGGTGGAAAACTGGAGAGGGAACTGAAAAACAAGTTTATGGGATGCGACAATGTCATTTTTAAAGGAGTATGTACTAGGGAAGAAACTTTAGAGAACATGGCCAAGTCGAAATACCTGATCCAACCGTCTTTATGGTATGAGACTTTCGGACTCACCATAATAGAAGCTATGAGTGTTGGCACCCCAGTTATAGGTTTCGATATAGGCACGCGAAAAGACTTCATCAAAAATGGTGTTAATGGCTTTCTCTGTACTCCTTCCACTTTTGAGGAAACCATTAGGATGTCCCTCGAATATCCCGAATATGATACTTTAAGTCAAAATGCCATGAAGACCGCAAAACTCTACCATGACGACTATATCATAGAACAACAAATAGAGGCTTATAAAAAAATTTTGGAGGAAAGGATTTGAAGATATCTGTGATTACGGTGGTTCGCAATAGAAAAGACACCATCAAAGACGCCATAGAATCTGTCTTGTCTCAAACACATCAAGACACAGAGTATATTGTAGTGGACGGTGCCAGTGATGATGGAACCACTGAGATAATAAGGCAGTATCAGGACAAAATAAGTAAGTTCATATCCGAACCGGACAAAGGCATTTACGATGCCATGAACAAGGGAATAAAACTGGCCACGGGGGATGTTATAGGGATTTTAAACGGCGATGATTTGTATGCTAGTGATGACATTTTAGAAACCGTGGCCAAGGAATTTATGGGCAAAAATATAGATTGTCTTTACGGAGATCTGGTATATGTGGATACAAAGGATACTTCCAAGGTAATAAGGTATTGGAAGTCTAGTAGTTTTACAGAGGGACTTTTCAAAAAGGGATGGCATCCACCACACCCCACATTTTTTGCCCGACGTAGGTATTATGAAGAATATGGGTATTTCAATCTTGACCTCAAAATAGCAGCCGATTATGAGTTGATGCTTAGATTTCTGGAGCGCCACAAATTAAATTCAGTATATTTACCAAGAGTTATGGTGAAGATGAGGATTGGGGGAGAGAGCAACAAGAGCATTAAAAACATCATTAGGGCCAACATTGAGTGCTACAAGGCCTGGAAGATAAACAAAATGAATGTATCACCCCTAATGGTTATAAGAAAACCACTGAGTAAAGTGATGCAATTGGCCACGGCGAAGGTGCCAATTTGACCGTTGCGGGGCACTGCCCCCCTACCAAAGGTTCTGAAGCTTCCCAAATGCGGGGATTGAGGAGTGGGTGTTTTGGGAGTCTTTGTAAACCAGTATAGGTCACATGTTCCACAACAAAAGTGCCCCCGGGCTCTCGAGTCCGACAACCAACTCTAATCACAAGGGTGGTCCTTTTGTTCCTTTTCCACTAAAAGGGAAACAGGTAAGCTTGTTTAACCTAACCCCTCCCAATGGTGGAAGGACTGGTTTAGGTAATACAAACGAGCCTCATCACTGCCTTAAACTCACACAACAGTCCCTAGTATCCCCTTTTAACACTTTGCCGGTGGCAGTCACAAAGTCTATCTGCTCAACAGTTCCCTACCATTTTTCCAAATCAAGACCAGGAGCACTAGAAGTAACGAGGTTTGGCATAATTTGAGAGGGGCATCGAGGGGGGCGGGGGGCACATTCAAAAAGCAATATGGAAACATATGCAACATAAATCATTAATTCAAGTAAACAAGACGGGGACTGCAGCCACTGCTATGAACCTAATCCACCGAATCAAATCTAATCTCAATGATGAGCACTTCGGAGAGGTACTGAAGGGGAGCATTTATACTCTCCTTGGCCGTGGCACAGGGGCAATACTTGCTCTGCTGCTTCAGCTACTAATTATAAGACAATATGGTGCCGAAGTGCTGGGGGTAACAGAACTTGTAAACTCCTTTTTGAACCTCATAGTGACACTGCCCCTTTTGGGCAATCATATAGCTATCTTAAGATTTATCCCCGAATACATAGGTAACAACTGCCCCCATGTGGCGTTTAAGGTCTATAGAAAACTCCTATATCTTGTAATTGCCCTGTCAGTAATACTCATTCCTCTTGTAATAGGCAATCCGGACTTTGTTGCAGAAAAGCTCTTCACAAAGCCCCAATATCAGACTTTCCTTCTCCTGGCAGGACTTTTTATCCCCTTCAGGGCTCTCTACGAGTATACACTTTTCGTCACAAGAGGACTTAGGCTCATTAGAGTCTTTTTTTTTCTACAACCCCTACCAATTGTTGTCAACCTGACCCTCCTCCTCGCCCTAACTGTGTTCTACAACGAATATAATCCAATATACTCCCTTCTCCTGGGGTACTTTGTAGCCTCAATGACAGGCATTGTAGTCTCAGAAAGGGAATTCGGAAAACTAAATAACCAAAAAATACCTAATACCCCCGTGAACTCTTCAGATTCACTTTCGGGCTCAGTTCCCTCAATGACAAGTCTTCTCTCAGTGTCCCTTCCCATGTTTATAACAAATTCCATGAACCATATAAACAATCAGGCAGGAGTACTGCTTCTGGGAGTTTTGAGTTCCGAAAGGGAGATTGCTTACTATGCAGTGGCTGCAAAGCTGGCCTCACTCACAAACTTTACACTTATGGCAATAAACTCTATGGTTGCCCCAAAATTCTCAGAACTCTACCACACGGGGAGAATAGACCAGTTGCAGGAAGTGGTGAGAAAGTCCACTAAACTCACATTCTGGAGTAGTGCACCAGTACTTTTGGGACTACTCTTATTCGGCAGGCTCTTGTTAGAATCCACCTATGGCAGAGAGTTTTTGTCCTCCTATGTTCCCCTCGTAATTCTCGTGGTGGGACAGTTTGTAAACGCCATGTCGGGGGCAGTTACATTGTTCCTCAACATGACGGGGAATGAGAGGCTTTCTACTACAATCGTATTCTTTTCATGTGTTATTAACCTAGGCATGTCCTACCTACTGATACCCCCTTGTGGGATTGTAGGTGCTGCCATGGCGTCATCTTTTAGTGTGATATTCTGGAACCTCTCAATGGTACTCGTAATTAGGACAAATTACAACATACTGTTCATACATAGCCCCTTTGACAAGCCTTGGGGCGAAAGGCAATAATGTGCTGTACCATGAGTGTTGGCTAACTAGAATGCCAGAGGTGAGTAAGTGAGAAAACCAAATTTTTTTATAATAGGGGCTCCCAAGTGCGGCACGGGCTCTTTGGCCTCATGGCTGGCCGGACACCCCAATGTTTACATGTCCCCAGTAAAGGAACCAAACTGTTTTAATACAGACCAGAATGCTAGAGTGCGATTCCAGGGGGAGGAATATGAAGCTCTGTTCAGAAGAGCAAACTCGTCCCACTTGGCGGTGGGCGAGGCTTCTGTATGGTATTTGGCATCGGAGGTGGCAGTACCCAAAATTTTGGAGTATGCCGACTGTCCCAAATTCATTGTCATGGTAAGAAACCCTGTAGAAATGGCCTATTCGCTACACGATCACATGCTGTATTACGGTATAGAGAATGAAAAGGACTTTGGAAAAGCCTGGCAGCTTCAAAAGGAGAGGGCAAGGGGCAGGAATATACCAAGGGGCTGTTTTGAGCCTAAACATTTTCAGTATGGCTGGGCATGTAGTCTGGGGCACCACATAGAGCGACTTCTGTCTTTTGTCGAGAGAAAGCAGGTTCATTTTGTTTTCCTTGACGACATTAGGAAAGATGCCAGGTCAGAGTACTTAAAGGTATTAAACTTCCTTGGGCTAGAAGACGATGGTAGAACCGAATTCCCCGCCAAAAACACTGCCAAAGAGCATCGTTTACAGTTCATTGCACCAATTTTAAGATGGGGTGCTACTTTTAAGAAACGTATCGGCATCTATAAAAGTTTAGGCATTGTAAAACTGAATACAAGATACCGCCAGAGGCCCCCCATGGACAACCAACTCCGAGCCGAACTGGTCCAGTATTTTAGGGAGGACATTAGATTAATGGAAAGACTGTTGAACAGAGACCTGAGTGACTGGTTGAGGACATAGCGGACTAGAAATTATTTTATACTATAAACCGGGGGTGGGTAGTTCATATCAAACCGGCCAGTGTCACCGGGGGGGTGTTTTTTGTTGAAAGTCCTTTTCTTTGAATCATATTATTTTTCTTTCCATGGTGCCCAGCAGTCACTGCTATCTCTGGTTCGAAGACTCAACAAGGCAAAATTTGAACCTGTTATAGTAGTCCCCGGGGAAGGGCCACTACAGGAGGAAGCGGTCAAACACCACATGGCTGTAGAAGTGGTACCATACCCCCGGCAGTTGAATATGTTTAACAAAAAACTTATTAAATCTCCATGGAGGATATTGTTATCTGTAATATATTTAGTCCAATACAGTGTAAGACTATTCCAGTTGATAAAGACTCATCGTCCCCGTGTGATATGTGCCAATCAACTCCGTTCAGTTTTAACCATAGGATGGATATCAAGACTGCTGGGCATACCACTAATATGGTACCTAAGAATAGATCAGAGAGCAGGACTGTTGGATCTCATTGGACTTTTACTGTCCACTAGGGTTGTTGCAGTGTCAAGGGGAGTTACAAGTATTTTTGGCAAAAGTATAAAAAAAAAATATGGGAAAAAAATCATAGTAATTTACGATGGCCTAGACGCCGAGAAATTGGAAACTTGTCATGAGAATTGGAGAAAAAGTGATGGAATTCCAGACAGTGCCTTCGTGTTTGCAATGGTCTCGTCTATGCACCCACGGAAAGGACACAGGTACTTTATTGAAGCCGCGAAAAGACTAGTAGAAGACTTCCCCGATACCCATTTCTTAATTGTGGGCAAAGCTCTGAATGAGAATGAAATAACATATGAGAGTGAAATAAAAAAGCTGGTAAAAGAGTTGAGAATAGAAGAGAATGTATTGTTTCTCGGGTTTAGAAGAGATGTCCCAGCTATTTTGAATGGCATTGACTGTTTGGTATTGCCAAGCACTTCTGAAGGCCTTCCCCTAGTCCTGTTAGAAGCTATGGCGGCTGGAAAACCAGTTATAGCCTCCAATGTTGGTGGGTGTGCAGAAGTGGTTATTGATGGGGAAACAGGAATACTGGTAACACCCCGCGATGTCGACTCCCTATACAATGCCATGCAGAAAATAAGGACTTCGCCAACTATGGCAAAAACAATGGGGAATAAGGGGAAACAAAGAGTACATCAGCATTTCAACCTTGAGAAATGTGTTCGTGAGTTTGAAAAACTCCTAGAACAATTAGGAGAAAAGGCTAAATGGAAATAACTGTTATAACAGTCACAAATCCTTAATCAGGAAAACCAGGTGTGTCGGCACAATGGACAAATTTAATTTATACTTCTGGTGGCCACCTTTCACCCCTCTTGAGGTGCCGAATATGATATAAACTTGTCCAGTTGACCGTAAGGGCTCTCAAAAGGGAGGTATTTTGGCAATGGTGCCCATTTCTGTTTGTATCCCAACCAAAGACAGGCCAGAAGAATTGAAAAAATGTATTGACTCCGTGCTCGCACAGACAACACTCCCCAGGGAAATAGTAATAATTGATGATGGTCAATTGGACGTTGCCCCCCTAAGAGAGGTAATAGAGCTAAAGACCGGATTTAAGTATTTTAAGAAGGATAAACCAAGTCTATCTGCCTCCAGGAATCTTGCCAAAGAAATTGCCCGTAGTGAGCTAATCCTTTTTCTGGACGATGATGTAGTCTTGGAGCCCGATTACATACAGAATATATACAAGGTGTTCGAGGAGGATGTGAATCGAGAAATAGGGGCGGTTGGGGGGATTGAGATTAACAGTAAAAGGGAAAGCCCACTAGCCATGTTTTATAAAAGATTGTTTTTTTTGCACTGTGGAAAGCCTGGTGTTATAATGCCCTGGGGATTTCAAACGGGGGCTCATGGAATCGACACCATTACCCAGGTGATGTGGCTGACGGGCGCCATTTCCTGTTTTAGGAAAGAGTTGCTCATACAATTCCCTTTTGAGGAATTTCACGGTGGCAGGAATGCTCTCGAGGACATAGAGTTTGCATGGAGGGTGTGGAATAAGTATAAGGGACAAAAATACAAATTCCTTGTAAATCCCCATGCTAGGGCATATCATTACCATTCCCCTGTGAGTAGGGAAAAAAGTTATGTCACAGGATACAAACAAGCGTACAACAGGCTTTGGATATTCAATAAACACGGGGAAAAGACATTTCAAAACATTACGTTATTTTGTTGGGCAATGACGGGTCAGATTCTCAAAATGGCAGCAACTGGAAGGATTGAGATGGCTATAGGCAGTGTGAGGGGCATTATCTCTTTTTTAACTGGGAAATGATTTGTCCGGGAACATATTAGGAAGAGCAGACAATCCAAAAAGAACGGAATCCCCGAGGTGCAATCCTATGGACGGGCCAACCGGCGACCATCTCATCCCTAACAAACCATAACATAAGTTTTCCAGGGTTGACTTGAATTATGTTTTTCAGCGCTAATAAGGACAATCTTCCCAATGCCCTAGTTATAGGGCCAATGCGTACGGCCACCACCTGGGTTTATGAGTATCTAAAGTCTAGGGGGGATATTTGTCTGCCCTCTGGGGTGAAAGAAACTTTTTTCTTCGACAAAAGATTCCATAAGGGTATTAACTGGTATGGGGCCCATTTTAAACGCTCCAAGGGTAAGAAACACTTAAAAATTATTGAAGTAGCACCAAGTTATTTTCATAGTGATGAGGCGCCACGGAGAATTTTTGACACTCTAGGACAAGTGACTCTACTGGTAATGGTCAGGAATCCCGTGGAAAGAAGTATTTCCCACTATAGACATTTAGTCAGTCGTGGACTTGTGGGAACTGACATGAAAAAAGCAGTGGCCAAATACCCGGAAATAATAGAGGCCAGCCGTTACGCCCATCGTCTACAGAAATGGGAAAAAGTCTTCGGGGTTGGTGCTGTTAGAGTTATAAGACAAGAGCTTTTAAAAGAAAACCCCCCTGAGTTTGTTAAACAATTATGCGAACTGCTTGGAATCCCATTTCTTCCACCCCCAGAGGCTCTGTTGTATACCAAAATAAATAAAGCGCCCGTGCCTTCTTTCCCTCTGCTGGCAAGGTTGGGATGGCGTTTTGCTAATTTTCTAAGGGACTATAGAGTTTATGCCCCTATAGAATTGGCCAAATCCCTAGGCTTAAAAAAGCTTTTTTTTGGCTCGGATAGAAGGGAAAAAAAATTCTCATTGACCCAGGAGGATATAATATGGCTTGAGGACTTACTCAAAGAGGACTGGATTGTTTTCCAACGCTCGTTGCAAGGGGAGTCGGAACGGGAGTTGAGTCGTAATAGCCAGTGGTTATATTATGAGAATAGCAATGGTCTCTAACAGTTCATGGAGTTTATTCAACTTCAGGTTTAATTTGGCCCAGCATTTAAAAAAAAACAAACATGAGGTGGTTTTGATAGCTCCCCGTGACAGTTATAGTAAAATATTAGAACGAGAATTTGAATATCATGATATCTGCTTAAGGCCTAGAAGTACTGAGCCAATACAAGAGATAAAAACGCTCTTGTCCTTCTACAAGTTGTATGAAGAAATCAGGCCTGATTTGACCTTGCATTTCACAATAAAGCCAAATATTTATGGAGGTATAGTTTGCAGAATTTTGGGCCTAAAATACATAAACAATATAAGTGGTCTCGGCACAGTCTTCGCCAAGGAAGATATGGTAACAAAATTAGTAAAACTTCTCTACAAATACTCCCTGGCTAATGCCGAGAAGATATTCTTCCAAAATAGAGAAGACTATGAAGTTTTTGTGACGGGAAAATTAGTGGACAAAAACAAGTGTGAAATTTTACCAGGAAGTGGGGTTGATACCAACAAGTTTACACCAGTAAAGAAAGACAAAAATACCGGTAATACTAAATTCCTTCTTGCCTCTCGCTTGCTCTGGGAAAAAGGTGTAAGAGAATATGTGGAGGCCGCCAGAATCATCAAATCTAAACACCCCCACGTCAAATTTTATCTACTAGGATTTTTAGGTGCGGATAATCCCACTGCCATTCCCAAAAAGCAGATAGATGAATGGGTAAAAGAGGGTGTTGTGGAATATATGGGTGTCAGTGACAAAATCTGGGAGGAAATAGCAAAAGTAGACTGTGTTGTGCTTCCATCGTACTATAGAGAGGGTATACCACGGGTTTTATTGGAGGCAGCCAGTATGGCAAAGCCAATCATCACCACGGACAACGTCGGCTGTCGTGAGGTGGTAGACCATGGGATTAATGGTTATCTTTGTCAAATTAAAAACCCCAAAGACTTGGCCGACAAAATGGAAAAAATTATCAATTTGTCTCCAAAAGAGAGAGTGAAAATGGGTCAAGCCGGTAGAGAAAAGGTTGTACGAGAATTTGATGAAAGCATCATTATCAGGAAGTATTTAGAGGCCATCCGGCAATTGGAAAGAAATGGAACACAACAATAGGACTGTGAACAGTTGCTCCTCCCATTAAGGGGCTATGAAAAAAGAAGGGCACGGAGCCATTTATGTACAGGGGTAACCAGCACAATTGGGAATAAAAAATAGGTTTTTGATTAAACCAGAAGGCGGTAACAAAAAAAAATGAAAATGATTCGCTGGGGATTGCAATGGGGAAAAACACTGTCATGTCGAAGAGATAAAAAAATTGATAATACGCAATTTTGGCTAGGTTTTAATTAAGACCAATCCCCTTGGTTGAGAGGGATAATACAAGGGAAAGAAATTCAAAAAGCCCTTAATAAATGAAGAGAATCCTAACAGTCAAAAGACAAAGTTTTGAGAAAATAAGAACAGGCAAAGACTACTACTTAGATAAAACTCCCCTTGTGAAAGGGCTAGTAAAAAAGGGTTATATACTGTAACTCTATCAGCCCGTGACCGAGTTGAATGAAAATTATAGCCAAAAAGTGGTTTTCCCGGCAGATGAATATTACAAACCAATCCCTGACAACATAATCCTTAACATAGGAGACAGAAGGAGGGCAAAACAAATAAGAGAAATTTTAAAAAACCTGTATGGCGTCCTAAAACCCCTCCATGTGTATATTAAATTTGTATTCCTCACAGGTGAATCAAAATTCTCAAAAGTCTCAATATTATCAGGTTTAAACCAGTTAAACCACATCACCCCTGATAAAGCCTATTTCACCATCTGTGGATGTACTTAGCTACAGTTATAGACAGTTTTGGCCAAAGCTGGGAAAACAGAACAATATAAAGGCTACTGTTTCTGTGGCGAGTATCAAGAGGGAGTTCAATTGCTATTAGGAAAGAAACTGGAACATCTACATTTTTGATAAAGCTAGTTGTGGAAAAACACTTCTACACCCCACATGGAAGAATTTATGACCAATGAAAGACCACTTGGAGGTTTTGGTGTAGACTTTTTACAATCCAAAACTAAAACTCCCGCCCTGGGGAGATACCTTACAGTGAAGAGGTGGATACCATCTTTAGTCAGAGGGACAAGATATAAACTTGGGATAATCCAACAAAGAAGTAAAGATAGTACTAAACCATTACCTCTTTGCCCACCCTTCACAGCTAAATGACTCTGTGGGGGATTATAGCTCTGTCTGGCCAGGGCCGATTTAGCTAAAGTGGAAAAAAATAATTGAAGTCCATTTGCCTATCTATAGGGGCGGTGTTTACCCCAATTCCAGAAGATATAACCAACAAAGCCAGGGAAGACAAGGTATGCATGATAGAGTTTAAAGTGGTGGACATTAATAAAGACAAGCCCAAGGGCAATAAATCAGCCTATGTGGGGAAATACCAAGACCTACACCTGATGGTAATGGATTATGATAAGAGGGAGCAGAATATTGTGAATTTTGAAGGGGAAGAAGTTAGAGTTGACCCTTGATGGTTGAGAAGGAAATCGCTGAGGGTCTCCATTATAAGCTAGCTGTGCCAAAACCCCCGTTTTGACTGTAACGGCAGCTACTTGGAAAAGCCTTCTATTGCTCTTGAAATAGGGATGCTCTTGACATAAGGAAATAAGAAAAAAATCTGGCAACCATGGCCAGTAGGATGTTAGTCTTTTATGTTCTAATAATGTTTTGTTTTTATTTTTTTTTGGGCCTCAAAAAACACTACTCGGGAAGTTTGTACTGGGATACTATCCTCTTGGCATACTCAGGCACATGTTGTTCTAGTTTCTCAGGATAGTTGCGTTTGACATACAAATAATTGCGTGCAAAGTGGGAATCAATGGAAAAACGGGCGTATTCTAACCCCTTCGGCCCTATTTTTTCTATAACTACCCCCATCAGTTTAGCCGCCCACATGGGGAGTGTCACACCTCTGTCATAAGCAGGAATACTGTTCTGGACAGCCTGACGTCTATCCCCACTGGACATAACCGGCTGTATGTGTAACTGATTACGCACCAAGTCCAACATCTGTTTACCCCTCTCATTCCTCACTACTAACCACTGCCAGCCAAAGGGCGCACCCATGTATCCCACCACCAAGTCGGCTAGGGCATTGACATAGTCAAAGCACGTCATACAAGATGGAGCAAATATATCTTTGAGCACATTGGTTTTTAGCCCAAAAAAGGGAACTTTTTCCACACTTCCGTCTGCATGTTTGAAGTGTACCCGGAAGTCTTGCATAAACTCATAAGCCACCACGGTTTCGGGAGATTTGCTGGTGGTTTGTAGGAATTTTTGTAAACCGGCCCGAGTTACATTGTCTACACAGGGAGTGCCTAGAACATACAATTTCTCAAGGCCCAACTTGTCCTCTACCGCCCTCAAAGCCTGAATCTGGCAACCCACCCCAATCACAAGTAGTCGTTTCATCCCAGATTTTTCCACCAACTCCAAAACGGAGAGATTGGGAGATAATGTGGGCTTGTTTACCCTAGCCTTTATAATTTCCTCAACAGTGGTGGCTAAAACCGGTTTAGGGGAAAAACGGTCTTCATCCCTGTTTTGGACGCAGACAACGCCTTCTACTAGTCCCCGCGTTAACATTTCACAAGCGATGGTAGTCACAATGCCCGTCCACTGAGCCCCCTCAAGGGGTTGAATTTTACGGGCAGACATCATCTCCTGATGAATCCCAAAATACAATTCATCCTCGTTGTCCAAATCACGACTACGCCCATGGGTTGCTTTCTCCAAATGGGCTATTTGTTGATTTATAAAAGCACAAGCCTCCTTCACATAGTGAATGTAATAAGTATCACACAAACCACACTCGCTACATAACTCCTTGGCTGGACGACGACTTCCCGGTTTTAATGCCTTGGCCCTATGATGGGATTTGGGAGGGATTAAGGTTTGGGGGTTGGGGGTTAGGGATTTGCTTTTAGGGGTTTGGATGTTAAAAGTCATTGTTATTAACTGCCGATTGTAGGTAATTCAAGTATTATTTTCCCACTCAATTCAGATTTCCGCCAGCCCCACCCGTAAAATACCAGTGGCAATCAAAAATACCCTCTTGTGAGTGTAAAGGGATACCAAATATAATGGGGTGATATAAAGCACAAAACAAATGTTAAAGGGGTGACAAAGGATGTTAGCATACTTCTTAGCAGTGGTTGTGGCCATTTTAAGTCTTTGGCTGTTTTTCACCGCCTGGACTGAAAAAGAAATTCATCGTCAGGACGACTTTTTGTGGAGTGGGTTAGGATTGTTTTATGCCCTAATCCTCTGGATTTGTGCTGGCAGGATTACTGGCGCGGTTTTGTTGGGGCAATGGGCGGTAGTGGCCATTCTAACATCCTTCTTCTGGGAAAACCGACAGCTGAGGAAGGCCATTGTCGCACAATCGTCTTTAGGGGGTTTTTCTCTCCTTAAATTCCTATTCACCAAACGAGAGATTTCTCTCTCCTCCTTTGGCTTTGGCAAGAAGAAAAAAATACAACAGGTTTCCACCCCATCCCCAACCGTCACCCCTGAGGAGGAAAAGCCAACTGGTCAACCCGTCGAGACAACCACCACTACAGCCATTCCTGCTGTTACCACGACCACAGGGGAAGTGGAGAAACCTACAGCCACACCCACTACCAGTGAAACTGCCACTACGGAAAAGACAGAAACAACTGTCACCACGAAAACAGAATCGGAGACAACTACAGATACTGTCCAAAATGTTACAACAGAAGAAGTGGAGACAGCTACCACACCTACTGGCGAGACTGTAACAGCAGAAGCCAAAGACAAGGAATCCACTCCCGAGGCGGCGGGAGAAGGGGAATCGGAAGGAAGTCCACAGACACCCTCCCCACCACTGGAAGAGGCTAAAGTTTCTGTCACCCCCTCCCCAGAGATAGCCACCACCACGGAAACTGAAGCAGTCTCCTCTCCGCCACAAGTCGACAGCCAGTCAGAAGAAACTCTCCCTCAAAATGTAAGTGAATCAAAGGAGGAGAAAAAACAAACATCTCACCCTGCCGCAGTATCTGTCAAAAAACCCAGTCTATGGGAGAGAATAAAAAATCTTTTCCGTCGCCCATCCCCTCCCGCCACTCCTTCCCTTCTCGAGCAAATAGATCCCGCAGTAGAGAGTGCTACAAAAGTGGCAAAAGAGGTAGAAGAGGCCATTTCCAACTTAGACACTGAAATCACCCTCAAACAGGCAGAAGCCACGGCAAAAGAAGTCACCCCCTCACCACAGACTACTCAAACTGCCACAGGGGCTGAATCCATAGCAACTCCAGCCGCCGAAACAGAAGAAGTCTCCCCCCAATTACAGCAGGTTGAAGAGGCAGAAAAAACCTCCCCAGTCGCCCCCGCTGCAACTACAACCCCCACTGAGTCCGAAACAGAAAAGCATGTGGAGGCTACAACCGTCTCCACTGCCGTTACCCCGTCTGAGGTGGAAGCAAAGACAAGGGCTGAAGTCACCACTGTCACTCCAATCAGAGTAGAATCTGAAAGAGAAAAACCCGCTGAAGCCACAGAAGCCACAACTGTTTCCGCCGTCGCTAACCTTCCTGCTGTGACTACCGCCGAAGCAGAAGTAGAAAAATCATCTTCTGTCACCCCCACCCACGAGATAGAAACCCCCACCACTCATACCCCCCAAGATGCCCCCATAAAACCTGCTGAAACAACAAACCCACAACTTGAGGAAGAAAAACAACAGTCGACAGGGGGGGAAGAAAAAGAAAAGGCAACTCCCACAACACAAACAGAAGAAGCCACAAGGGATGTTGTCACAGATAAAGCCACTGAAAAGACAAATGGGGAAGAAACAATCAAACAACAGTCACCAGAAGCAGCAGAGGCAGAAGCATAGACACAGGCAGGGGGAGAAGGGGTAACCCAGACAGCTAAAGAAGAATTAACGGCGACAGCCACTAGAAAAACCAGTGAGAAGGGTGACTTTGAGGGGAGTAAGAAATGAGGAAAACAAGGGGGAGTAAAATAATGATAAACAATGAGCAACAGGGAAAATAAAACAGAGAAATACAATACAATTCAATCCCCCCTACTCCCCACTCCCCCTAATACTGCCAATGATTATGGTTTGGTTAAGGCATCCTTTTTAGGAGAAATAATTATCGGGAAAAGTGAATAATTTGGGTAAAATTAGGACTAAAGGTCCTATTTCAAACTTCTTCTGATTTTCCCTTATTGGTTTATGTACGTGAATCCTCCGAAAATCAGGAATGTTCCAACTTTTTTACCTCATTAGTGAATATAATATTTTTATCGAGAGTTCTAAGAGCAGGCTAGCCCTCCATAGTCCCACCACCTACCCTCTTATGAGGAAATATACGGCCAATATACCCCACATGAGAGTTATCTTTCTAAATGCCAACTATTTTTGAAAGAAAAAGCTGAAAGGGCTGAGGGGAAATCACGCCCACGATAAAAATTAACAAGCAAATAATATTTCAACCCCAGAAGCTCCTCAAAAAAGATATTATAAGCTCCAGGACTAGCAAGGATACTTAATCAGAAAAAATGGCTATTGGAGAATCGTGGAAACATGAAAAAAAAAAAAAATAATGAATTTCTTATTGCTCCTCCCACGCTATAGTTCCACTACCTCCAGTTGCCCAAAAGCCACGTGTGTAAAAGAAAAAATCCCCCGGCCCCACTGTGCCAGGCCAGAACTGCCGGTGGAAACAACGCCGTCAGACCACCAAACCCCCATCCTCCAAGGGGAAGGCTCAATGGGCGGAGCGAGATTCGAACTCGCACGACCAGAGGTCGCCACATTTTGAGTGTGGTGCGTCTACCAGTTCCGCCATCCACCCCTGTTGTCCTCCCCACTATTATAACCCATTTTACCCCTTTGGATCAAGTCATAGTACTGCGGAGATTGTGCCCATTTTTCAATTTCCTTGGCGCGGATGATGGGGAGGGGATGAGTTAATTGGGAAGTCTGTACCTCTTGTAAGAATCTCCCCAACTCCGTCTCACTCATGCTCTTGTATTCTCTCACCTGTTCCATAAAAGCAGAAAGACTTAACTTGTGGGCTGTGGAAGGAGACGCGCCCGTAAGTTTCATCAAAACGGACATCACTATTTCTGGTTTTTGGACTGCCAGCAAGGCAGCGCGATCGCAACTGAATTCAGCACACCGCACCCAATGCAACAACTGAAGCTGCAAAGACTGTGCCAAAACTGTCCCCCATGGTGGGATTAGGCCGGCTGCCAAAACGAGGATATTGGCCAGAGACAAATAAACCCCGTGTTCGCACTTGAGATGCCCTAGTTCGTGGGCTATCACCGCCTTTATCTCCTCCTCCTCGAGCAATTCTAACAGGGAGGTGTGTAGTACAATGAACGGCCTTTTTCCCCGCATGGCCAGGGTATAGGCATTAGGAACCGGGTGTTGTCGCACGTATAGTTGCGGTACTTCTACATCCAGAGTCTCACAGGCAGATACCAGCAATTGGTACAAATCAGGCAGCTGTTTTTCGGAAATGCGAATGCTAGAGGCAATGTTGTCCAGATAAAAAAACTCACCTGCCACCGAGCCCAACAGGTTACGAACTAGTAGGTCCAACCCTGGTATTTGTTTGAGACGGTTGGTGGCCTGTAAGTCCAAAGGATGACGGAACTGTTCCGCCTTCAAGCCAATGAGTTTGACCGTCATACCCCTCTTTGAGCTTTTCTTCTATTCTAGCGGCTTACCACTATATAGGTCCTTCCTACTGAATCCGTTTAGATTATAAGAGAATTCTATGGTAACTATTTGTAAACTTTTGGAGAGATATGTTGCAAAATCGGAAACATTAGACTACCCTAGTATTACCGATACCCAATGTAAAATTATAGCCCAATGTCTCGTGGATAAAGGGGGAAACTATGCGTAATAGAACTTCTACCACTCAAATGGAAGTGACCAGCATCCGTCTGGAAAAAAGTCTCAAAGAGAGTCTAAAATCCCTTTCTGGAAGTCAAGGGTATCAGACTCTAATCCGGGACATCCTCTGGAATTACGTACAACAAAAGTCAGGAGAATATCGCCCCAACTTCTCCAAGAGTGACATCCGCGCTACAGTGGTAGCGACTGCCAGGAAGGATGAAAGTTGTGTCCTCACGGGCAAGCTGATTCCAGAGGGAACGGAAATGTTATTGGCCTTGACCATTCATGGGGATTTTGTGCCCGTCTCCAAGGAAGCTATGGGCGAGTCTAAGTAGTAGTTATTTCTCACAATTCAACCAGCAGACCTATCGTTGGGTTAGGCCAAAACCCAACCTCTGACTTGACATTAAACCCTGAGCCCCAAGCTCAATCCTCCAAGAAGAGAGGATGAGCCATTGTGTCTTTAAAATTCCATCCCCTGACAGCAGGGAACGACACAGGAGGGTTTATTCTTCCTCCTCTGCGGCTATAAGAGACCGATACTCGTCCGCCGAGAGGGTGTGTTCTAAGTCTTGATTAGGATCGTCCAGACGAACTTTTAGTAACCATCCCTCTCCGTAGGGGTCGTCTGCAATCATTTCTGGTGCCTTCAACAGTAATTCATTGCGATCTATAACAGTACCGGAGACAGGTGCATAGATTTGGGATACTGCCTTGACTGACTCAATAGTTCCGATTTCTTCTTGTGCCTCGATAGTGTCTCCCACTTCCGGCAGTTCCAGAAAAACAATGTCCCCCAGCTGTTCAATGGCATAGGCGGTGATTCCTATAGTGGCAATCTCGCCGTCTGGTTCGAGACGGACGTATTCGTGGGTGTCGAGGTATCTCAAGTCTTCTGGATATTCCAAGGTCATCTTAGGTCCCAATTTGCTCTAAATAATCTAGGTTCCCTTATTCCATTATTTAGGATTAGGGAGCAACACTCAACAGTTATAAAGACAAGTTTACCTGTATTGTGTCTAATATTTTCTCAAGACTATAGTTAAAATTGGCCTCGCTGTGAAGATTTCTGTATACCTCCTGCATTACAGATAGCCTCTCCCTAATTTTCGGGCAAACCACAACAGTAGAAATTCTACCCCAGACCAACTGTGGCTCATCCCAAGAGACAATTAGCTCTTGTAGACCGAATTTTAACAGTTCTTTGGCCATCCACGTTCCGGCAGTGGTAAGGGGTATATTCCCCGCCACAATGGCCTCTACGAAAATTCCTGATGTTCTTTGAGCATAGGCCTTAGCATCGTAGGGTAATAACATTATATCTGTCCTTTCCAGCCAAAGGAGATATTCATTACGGGGCAACTTGTCTTCAGTTAAAATTAATTCCACTCCCTTTTCCAGTGTTTTAAAATTGGCACTTTTGGCGGCTACTATACAGAATCTTGTAGCCTCCGGCGGCGGATTTTCTACCAATTTTCTTATGATACTCCACCCTTTCTCCTCCCTTGGTGATCCTGCCCACCAACAGAGTATCTTCTGGTTTCCTGAGGGTTTTTTTGTGTTGTAAAACTCTGGATGAGTTACCGGCATTAAGTGTACCTTCTCCTGGAAGAAATTTGCCAGTGACTCTGCTAATATCTCACTGTCGCAAAGAAGGGCAAATCTGTGACTCATTATTCTTTTTAGAAGTTTATTTAGCAGCCAGTAAACCCATTTTGTCCTGAAATCGTGGAAGTTTATCCTGCAGAAAATAAGCAAGTACACGTTCTGTTTAGGGAGGAAAATTAGCGCCAGAAATAACCCTAGAAGTTGCAGATGAATAAAACGCTCAAGGAATATAATTTTCTGCCTGTTATAATGTCTTTGGAAAAGAGAATATAGGGCAGAGCGCAAGGTGTAGGCAAAGGCAAAAACCAGTTTTATCCTTTTAAAAAGGCCATGTTTTTGTTCTAGCCTATTTCCTTTCAATACTCCATACCAATTGGAAGGAAGAGGAGAAATGTTGTCTTCAGGAGAATATAAAACTATGTGTTCCCAACCGGTGACTCTTAGGGCATTAGTGACGGATATATGGTAGGGAATAATATGTCCTTCCCCTCCCATCAAATTTGGAACTATGGACATGAGAATAGGCGAATTATGGGATGAAAATTGCTGCCCCATGACTGACAAAGAAAACAAAAAACCTAAACCCTTCCGTTAATGAGGAGAAAGGTAATAGAAATTTAACCCACCAGCCAAATATAATTCTTCATTTCCTCACTATTCTCCCCATAAACAGAAGCTATTTGTTGATGGCAACAGTCAATGGCAAAATCCTCAAATTGTTCTAGAGTAACACCAAACATACGGGCGAAAGTGTCTGGAGCTACCCTACAAAACTCCGGCCTGTTTTCGTAAATACTACAAGTCCTCGTTTCCTTGTGGAAGTGAATACACCAACCGTCCTCTCCCACTAGGCTATAGTACAGTTTTAGCTCATAATCATTCAGGTACTCATCCAACCCCGGACGTTCCTCGGGTTCCAAGTAACAACAAGCACCACAATTTGTCACACAACGCCATTTTTTCATGATTGTAATAAAACTTAATAAATTTTCCTATTTTGAGGGGTAAAGAAAAGAACCTTTCCTAGTATGATAGATTCTGGTTGAATAAATCTATAAAAAGATTTAGGAGAAGGCTAGGAGTGGCTATGGAGTTTATCACTGGTTTTTTCAGTAACATTGTAGATGCATTAAGTAGTATAAACTTTGAGGTAATTTTACAATTATTCTCTCTAGCTTTTATCGTCATTGCAGGACCTGCGATAATTTTCATCCTATACACCCTGCGAGGCGATCTTTAGGGGAGCGTTTTTCGACAACTGGGGGGGGACATTGGGAGCAAATAGCAAATCCTAGGAAGAAATTTTATGTTAGAGCAGAGAGCAAGTGGCATATTGTTGCACCCTACGTCCTTGCCCAGTCCCTACGGAATAGGCGACTTAGGCAGCAGTGCCTATCGTTTCGTGGACTTTTTGCAGCAAAGTGGCCAAAGGGTGTGGCAGATACTACCATTAGGGCCAGCTGGTGCGGGGAATTCTCCCTATCTAGCCTACTCGGCTTTGGCTGGTAACCCCCTTTTAATCAGTCCAGATGTGCTCCACGGCGAGGGGTTGTTGACAGAAGGGGAATTGGCGGAGGTAAAACAGGTTTTCTCCCAAGAAAATCCCTCTTATGTTCGTTTTGATTTGGTGCCCCGGTACAAGTACTCCCTATTCCGCAAAGCCTTTGAAAGATTCCAACAAAGAAGTGAACTTCATGGGGAGTTTTACAGCTTTTGTGGGAGAGAGGCGGATTGGCTGGATGACTATGCCCTATACATGGCCCTAAAAACATACCACGAGGGAGCTCCCTGGACAAAATGGGATAAAGTATTAGTGCATAGGAAAGAGAATGCCCTTCAACAATGGCGGGGAAAACTGGAGAAGGAGGTAGCCTTCCACAAATTCCTACAGTTTTGCTTTTTCAAACAGTGGTTGAATCTCAAAAGATATGCCAATGAGAGGGGGATAAAAATCTTCGGTGACATCCCCATCTATGTCTCTCCCGATAGTGCGGACGTATGGGCCAATCAGGACATCTTCTCTCTGGATGAGGAAACAGGCGAACCCCTGGCCTTAGCAGGCGTCCCGCCCGACTATTTTAGCCCTACAGGCCAGTTGTGGGGTAATCCCGTCTACAATTGGGATAGGCTCAAGGAAACTAATTTCTCCTGGTGGATAAGAAGGGTGAGGGGCACACTGGCACTGGTGGACATTATACGTGTTGACCATTTTAGGGGATTTGCCGCCTATTGGGCAGTTCCTCGGGGGGAAACCACCGCCGTCAACGGACAATGGTTAAAAGCGCCCGGAGATGAGTTGTTCGCCTGCCTGAGAGAGACACTGGGACAGTTGCCAGTGGTAGCAGAGGATTTGGGGGTAATTACCCCAGACGTGGAGGCGCTGAGGGATAAATATGGTTTCCCGGGGATGAAGGTATTACAATTCGCTTTCGATTCAGATCGAGCCAACCCCTTCCTACCATACAACTACAACCGCAACTGTGTAGTGTACACGGGAACCCATGACAATGATACCATTGTGGGCTGGTTTGAAAAACGCTCCTTTGCCGAAAGACAAAGAGTGGTAGACTATCTGGGAGGCATTTGCAACGAGGGCATCCACTGGAGTATGATTCGGTTAGCCCTGTCCTCCGTTGCCAACCTAGCCATTTTCCCACTCCAAGATGTGCTAGGATTGGGGTCAGAAGCCAAAATGAACACGCCAGGCACTTCCCACGGCAATTGGGAGTGGCGTTTCCGAGAGGGTAGCCTCACAGACGACGTTGCCGGCTACCTGCGTCATGTCACCCACACCTATGGGCGCCTGAGTTAATCCCCCCAAATCCCATTTCCTAAACCCTACCCCCTCTTCCCATGATGTCTGAGACTAAGGTATACCGTGTTTCAATCTTAATTCGGTTCACCCTGGTCAACCTCTATTTGGCACTAACCCTCCCCCTCCCCTTTTTGTTGTACAAGACTACCGGGAGGCAATACACTGCAGTTTTACTGTTTGTGCCTCTGATTGTCGTCGGTTTGTTTTTAGTTGTAGCTTCCCTGAGTGAACAAGTAGTGTTAGACGAAGGGGGAATAAGTGTGATCTACCCCCGTACTATACAATGGTTATGGCGTAATAGAGTTTGGAGTCTCTCCTGGCAGGAAATTGAGAGTCTAAAAGGGCGCACCACCAGTCAGGGGGGGATGGTATACTACCTCGTCTCCAAAAACAGGGACAAGGCATACCTCCTCCCCATGCGGGTAGCGGGTTTTGCCCGGATGGTGCGGCAAATTCAGGAGAAAACCGGAATCGATACCACTGATGTTAAACCATTGGCTCAACCTTGGATGTATCTATTCTTACTATTTTTCACTTTTTTTCTCTGGCTGGTGGACTTTTGGGCTATTTTCAACAGTATTTCTCTCGCTTAACTATCCCCTTCTGGCGGCCTTTAATTCTTCTAATTGTTTTGTCACCGCCACTATTTCTTGAGAAAAATACCTGATTTTTTCCCGGTCTTTTTCTAAGTCCAATTCTTTAATTTTTTCCTGGCAATACTGTCTATATCTCTCCAGTTTTATCGCCTCCAAGTAGGCAATAGAGGCCTGGATGTAGTGTGAGGGATTAGCCAGGATGTGTTGTTGGTTTTCCCCCACTTGGACAAGGGGAGCAATTGTTTGTTTATACTCAGGGTCCTCTTCTGTAGTCTCCGCTAGGAATGATAATAGTATATTGGGGCTATTTGGCGCGTCGTCTAGAGGGCTTAACTGATGTATCTTTTGCCAAATTTTTCGATTTGGGCGGAGACTAAAAACTAAATCTTTCTCATCCAATAAATTTTCAATATCTCGTCTAAATTCCGGGCAATGGATGTAAATAAACAACAGGGTAAATTCTGCTTGATATACCTTTCGATTGGAGGAATGATTAAACAAAAGAGATTCGTAATGTCTACCCCTATGGACACTGATATGCGGCTTATTCTGAGACAAAATAGCCTGTTTTAAACTCTGGTAAATTAGTTCGTACTCCTCGCTGTTAAATCCTCCAACAACGCCCCGTCTATTGCTGAGAATTTCTGCACAGTGGGATAGATAATAATCCCTGGCTGCTCGATTATTTATTTTCTTAAGCAGTTGGACAAGACTGCTAAATACATTCTGATAGCCATCACTCCTGTTGATGTCGTGACGGGAGAGAATCTGAGAAATTTGCCAATCCAACCATAGTGGGGCTTTTTCCATCAAACCCCGGTATTTTGAAACGGCATTGGCTTCGGACTTGAGAAATTCATCAGCATCTTTACCGCCTGTAATAGTTAATATTCTCAATTTTACAAAGCCAGAATAAATCAGTTTTTCTATGGCTTCAACCGCTCTTTCCGTAGCAGAATGTCCGGCATTATCGGCATCAAAATTAATTATTATCTCCCTAGAAGAGGTGTAGCGGGAAAGGATTTTCACGTGTTTTTCTGTAAGCGCCGCGCCTAAGGTTGCTACCACATTTTTTATGCCGGCACAATGGAGAGAAATGGCATCAAAGTAGCCCTCAACTACCACGGCTTTATCTTCTTTTGCAATGTGAGACTTGGCAAAATTAAGGGCAAATAAGGTCTCACCTTTGGAAAACAATTCAGTGTCAGGGGAGTTAAGATATTTTGGCTCATTTTCATCTAAACTCCTGGCACCAAAACCGATTATTCTTCCCTCTCTATCCCTGATAGGAATAGTCACACGATTCCGAAAATAGTCTACATATCCATCCCCCTGAGAGCGTTTTTTTATTAAGCCAGCTTTCTCCACCAAAAGGGCGGGAAAACCCTTAATTTCTACCAGGTAGGTATACAAAGAATTCCAACCATCTGGGGCATAACCTAGCCCAAACTGACTGATATTTTCCCTTGTTAAACCGCGAATATTTAAGAGATAATCCAATGCATGTTTACCCTGTTCCTGTTGAAGATTATACTCAAAAAAGTGATTGGCAACGGCTAAAACCTTGTATAACTGTTCTCGTAAAAAGAGGCGTTTTTCTATCTCTTTTTGTTCAGCTACGGCCAGGGTTTTGATGGGGATTTGATAGCGTTGGGCTAAATAAACAACAGCCTCTGGAAAACTCATTTTGTTAATTTCCATCAGAAACTTGATGGCATTCCCACTGGCCCCGCAGCCAAAGCAATAGTAAACTTGTTTGCTAGGACTTACAGTAAAACTAGGGGTCTTCTCCTCATGAAATGGGCATAAGCCAACAAATTCCTTCCCCCTTTTTCGTAGTACGACATAATCAGAAACCACATCTATCAAATCCACTCTTTCATTGACTTGGGCAATGGTATCTTCATGTAAACGGCGATTCTCCCATTCCATACTCAAAGACAAAAAAGAAGGGCAACTTCCCATTTTAATTCCAGTTTGTCAACAGTAGATTGACGGAAGGAGGGGGGGCTAGAGGAGAAAGAATATTTCTGTTATTTCCAACCCTACTCCTTTTAGCCGTTAAACATGAAGATTCAAAATTTAAAAATAGGGTGCATCCCCTAATTTGGGGTTAAAATCTGTTACTTTATCAATCACATCATTGGCTCCACTATTTAACAAAATTTGACGATATTTTTCCTTCCGATAAGGGTCAGAATGTAAGTGGGGAGGCAAGACACCAATAGCAATCCATTGCCTTTGTGGGTGGATTTTTCTAGCTTGTTGTACTGTCATCATGTCCGCCACAGTATCCCCCAAATAAAATACTGGCAAAGAATTATTAGGGGGCAGAGAAAATTTTTCAGCAATCAATTGTACAGCCAAAAATAAGCCAGTGGGCTCGGGCTTACCGGGGGCATCTTCCATAGCCACCAGAACTGGATTTTCTAGGCCAAGGCGACGTTGTAAAATGTAATTGGCCGAACCTCTGGTAGCCCCACTAAAAAAACCCCAATAAAGTCCATTTTGGGTTAGACTGTCAAAATAGCTCTTGTCTGCTAAAATCGGCTCCTGGGAAATATAACCATCCCACATATCAGGATTGTCTAAATTTTCTCCCCGATAACGCCGTTGGAAATAATCCACAATCTCCTCGTAGCTAATAGATACACTTTCCCTGGTTAATCCCTGTTTCTCAAAATAACGATAAATCAACTCTTGAGAGGCCAGCCAGTCGTTATTCCATAGCCCTTCCGATTTTAACAAGTCAATGTCTTCTAGGGAGGGGCGATACTTTTGATTGGTAAAGTGTTCTACTGTGTCTGCTATAGCACGACTGTAGGAATTAGCTACATCTCTAATTACACCATCTATATCAAAAACTACAAAAGCGGTCATGGGTTCGCAGGAGCCTGAGCACTACCAGGAATGATGAGCTATAATATTATAATGGCTGATTGTACTTTTATTACTGAAACCAACAGATTAGGAGGTCTAAGTCTCATTGGAAAATACAAATAACAGCCCGAATAGCACAACGACAATCCCAGAGGAAACTACCGGCGCGGAGGCTCAAGAGATTCAAGTGCCCCTTCCGCAAATAAACACTGACTCCCGGTTCGTCCTTAGAGTGGTTTGGTTAGAGAAAAACATAGCCATAGCAGTGGACTACGTGGTCAACAAGGGTTTGAGCCCCTTGACGCGTTATTACTTTTGGCCACGCACCGATGCCTGGCAGGAATTAAAAGACGAATTGGATAAAAAGAGTTGGATAACCGAGGAGGAGAAAATAGAACTACTAAACCAGGCTACAGAGATAATTAACTTCTGGCAGGAACATGCAAAGGACACAACTATGTTTCAAGCCCAGGAAAAATTCCCACACATAGTCTTTGCTGGCACCGACTAGATGTCAGCCAGTTTTAACCCCCCAGGGAGGGGGATTTTTCGTAGCCCACAGGGGGGCTAGGGGTAAAGTCTTACTATGGCGTACATGTAGTATGGTTGTAAAGGTTAATGACAATCTCGTCAATAGCCCTGACTAAGGCACCTCCGGACTGCCCCGGGGAGTTAGCAATAATGCTGAACACTAGCATACCATAGTCTGGATGTTCCAAATAGCCGGATAAGGCTCGAACCCCAGTTAAAGTGCCAGTCTTGGCACGGACTATCCCCTCTACAGGGGTTTGCTTCATCCGGTTGCGCAAAGTGCCACTAATACCAGCAGTGGGCAGAGATGCAAGAAAAATATCTCGTTGGGGGCTGTAATACATAGCCCTCAGAGTATCCACGATGGCTCTAGCAGTAGCCACATTGCGACGGGATAAGCCTGAGCCATCAGCAAAGTGAAAACCATTGGGATTTACCCCTAAATCAGCTAGTACTCTTTTGGCTACACTGGCCCCGCCAATTCTCTTCAACAGGGTATCAGCATAAAAGTTGTTACTTCTAAGGTTGGTGACTGTCACCCATTCCCTCAACGACTTATTGCCACTGATGTTAGCCTGTGGTGAGAGCACCCGTAGGGCGGCTGCTGTGGTGAAGATTTTCATGTTAGAAGCCGGGATCAAACCTTGCCCGGCGTTATACTCGTAGACTACAGTACCATCCGTCAGAGTTTCCACCAAAATGCCCCAACTCCCCCCTACCCGTTTAATTATTTTTTCTATACCAGTGGCCAGTCTGTCACTACTGCAAACCCTTGGAGTAGAGGGGGGGGAGACTGGAGGCTCAACGGGGATGGGGATAGAATTAAAATCGGGATTACCCTCTGGTAGCGGGGGCGTTGAGCCGGGGCCCGTGTCCAACCCCTGGGGGGGGGTAATTTCAATGGTCCCTATATCTGGTAAGATGGTTTGTGCCTGTGCCATAACTGGGGTGATGGCAACAGTCATGGAGGTGATAACCGCAAACCATGAACCAGTATATGACGCTCTTTTCATAGAGTAATTCAAAAATCTACAACAAGTCCCAAGTATTTTAACAGGTTGTGCGGGGGGCACATCATTATGAGCCCACATTTAAAACAAAAAGACATGAGTGTGGAAAAAAGACAAAAGAAGGGGGCGGGGCAGACTAATATAGCTTTTTATCGAGTGGTAAAATACTCTCTGGTTCTGCCTATTTTTCGCACCTATTTCCAAGGACAAGTTTGGGGGATAGAAAAAGTGCCCAAAACCGGAAAACTGGTAGTTGTTAGCAATCATGCTAGTGTTTTCGATCCTCCCCTGCTGGGTGCTGGACTTCCTCGCCCCCTGTGTTACATGGCAAAACAAGAATTATTCAGCAATCCCCTTTTCAAAAAACTAATCACCACCCTTGGCGCCTATCCCGTTAACCGGGGGGAAGCTGATAGGAGTGCCATAAGAGAAGCAGTTGCTAGACTAGAACGGGGCTGGGCTACAGTGATTTTCATAGAGGGCACAAGGACTAAAGACGGAAAAGTATACTACCCGAAATTGGGGGCAGCCCTAATCGCCGCCAAGGCAGGGGCGCCTTTATTACCAGTCGCCATTCATGGCACAGAAAAAATCCTATCTACCAGCACATTTTTCCCCAAAATGACCAGAATCACCATCAACGTGGGCGATTTAATCCCCCCACCTAGCGGTAACAAAGAAGAATTAGAGGCTGTTACCCACTACTGCGCCCAAGTAATTAACCAACTACATGAAGAGTGCTCTCGTAGATGCCGGAGAAAAAGATAAAATGGGATTCACCGACGCATGTCATCAGCACCGGCAGTATTACAGTAAAATAATACAAACTACATAATGGCCCATGGCAGTAATACAGTGGTATCCCGGCCACATCAGTAAGGCGGAAAAGCAGCTAAAAGAACAATTAAAGCTGGTAGACGTCGTATTAGAAGTAAGAGATGCCAGAATCCCTCTAGCCTCCCATCACCCCCAGTTGAAACAGTGGATTGGCAACAAGCCTAGGTTGTTAGTAATTAATCGCGAGGATTTGATCCCCGAGACGGTAAAAAAACAATGGCAGGAGTGGTTTGAAAGCAAAGGAGAACGACCCTTCTTTACCAATGCCCAAACTGGCAAGGGAGTGAATGCCCTTAGAAGGGCAGCCCTCTCCCAGGGGGTGATGGTCAACGAACGTCGTCGTCAACGAGGAATGTTACCCCGGCCGGTAAGGGCAGTAGTGGTGGGCTTTCCCAACGTAGGCAAATCAGCCCTTATTAACCGTCTTCTCCAAAGGAGAGTAGTAGCCAGTGCCAGACGGCCCGGCGTTACAAGGCAACTACAGTGGGTCAGAATTTCCGAACACCTCGAGTTATTGGATACCCCTGGCGTAATACCCGGCAGACTGGACAATCAACAGGATGCAGTGAAACTGGCAATTTGTGAAGACATTGGCGAAGCTGCCTATGACAACCAGGTAGTAGCAGGCCACTTTGTAGAATTGTTGGTAAAACTGGGACAAGAGGAAATCCTGCATCAGCGCTATCTTTTAAACCCCAAAGGTTTAACGGGGGAAGACTACCTCCACACCCTTGCCTATAAGAGATACAAAGGCGATGTGGAAAGGGCAGCTCGTCAACTGCTACAAGACTTCCGTACCGGTGTCCTTGGCCCAATTTCCCTGGAATATCCCCCAAAACTCGAAGTTTCATTGTAGTAAGATGGAAGTAGCAATATTCGGCACAAGTGCAGATCCTCCCACCCTAGCACATCAGCAAATATTAACCTTTCTGGCGGAAAAATACCAGCTAGTGGCTGTTTACGCCACTGACAATCCCCTCAAAACCCACAGCAGTAGCCTCCCCCACCGGCAAAAAATGCTGGAGCTGCTGATAGAAGACTTAAAACCCCTCTACCCACACATCCAACATACCCCTGAAATCTCGGACCGCTACACCATCAACACCCTGGAGTTGGCGAGGAGAAAATGGGGCGCCAGCCACGATTATACAATTGTTATTGGCAGTGATCTCATCCCCCAAATTTTTAGCTGGTATCAAGCCCAACAATTATGGCCACAAGTGAAAGTACTTATCATCCCTCGCGCCAATTATCCCATCAACCCCGAACATTTAAAGCAACTCCAGGGGCAAACCCGCGGCTGTAACGTTGCCTCCTTCTCAATACCCCCTTTCTCTTCCAGCCACTACCGACAACACCATCTGGACGACTATCTTCCCCAAAAAATCCAACAATACATCCAGCAACACCACCTATACCAGTCTCCCCAAAGGGGGTGACTTTTCTTTGCCACCCCCCCATCAATACTTTCTCAAAACTTCAAATTCAGATAGGCAGCCTCCCGTTCCAACTGTTCGATCAATTTCTGATCTCCCCTGCTTCTGGCCACTGCCAAACGGTGTTCCAGATTTTTCTTTAGATTCTCTTTATGGATTTCATTTATACTTGCATTTTTCTTGCTGTTTCCCCAAATTCCCATATTTCTCTTTTCTCCTCTCCATGTGTTTCCCTCCATTGTAGCCTATAAATTGGGGCTTCTGTAGCAATTGTTACTGAAAATTAATCATTTTTAGTAAGGTCACCGTTGTTGCCCGCTACGACTCAGGCTCCTCTCCAACAAGGGGGGGACGTGCCATTTTTATTCCCATTTTTCTATATTCCCGGTGGAGTGCCTTTATAAATTCGTGAGCCATTATATGTTGTTGAAAATAATCTGTAGCTCCCAAATAAACTGTTAACCTTATGCCCCAATATTCAAATTTTTCGTAGGTAATAAACGGATGAAAACCCTGCTCCTTGGAATTTGAGAAACTCTCCTGTAATTTTTGGGCCAATTTTAGAGTAACTTTCTCTACCAATTCCAGATCATTTTCATATTCTACAACCAGTTTTACGGGAAATAAAAAGAAGGGATCAACTAGGGTATAATTCCTAAAACTAGAGTCGATTATTTTGGCGTTGGGAATTATAATCCTATTACAGTAAATATCTTTGATAACAGTGTATTTGAGCTCCACGTCTTCCACATAACCCTCTATGCCGTCGGCTAACTGGATATAGTCTCCAGGACGCACCTTACGGGAAATGATAATATTAATGCCAGAAATGAGATTGCTTAAGGTATTTTGAAAAGCTAGACCAATAGATAAACTGCCAATCCCTAGGGCAGTTAGCAAGGCAGTGATTTTAATGCCCAAAGACTGAAAAATAATAAGAGTGCCAATAGTAAAAACAACAACCCTAGTTAGGGATTCAAAAAGAGAGGTCAAAGAAACAGAAGTTTCGTCGTCAAAACTGTAAAGTCTAATCAAATTTACTGCCAGGCGGGAAACCAAAATAGTGCCAGTAGCAAGAGCAATTACCAGTAGAATTTTACCCGTAAGAACACTCAGTCTATGAGGGAAATTGAATAGGGGCAAAAAGAGTGCTACAGCCGCAACACAAACCCACGCCGCCACAACCCCCTGAAAGGATTTAAAAATAACTGCATATCTAGCTAGGGAATTATCTCCCTCAAACCTCCTTTTTAGCCTCCCTAGCCACCTTTCTAGGAAAAAACCAATCAATAACCCCCCAATCACCACGGCAAAAGGCAAGGCAAAACCAAGTACCGACTGCCAGTTGAGACTCCACATACTTAAGCCCCACAGAAAAAGTCAAAAAAAAATATAAAAACTGTTGCCCCTAAGGCACAAAATGACATATAATGATCGTTTGTGACTAAAAGGCAAAAGGGAAATTAGCCCCTCAAGGATACTGAGATTATCTAGCTGAGTCTAGCTCTGGTCTTAAGTCCTTGAGAGAAAGGGCATAATAACAAGAGCCTGTAAACAAGTCAATGTCCCAGGTAGCGGCGTACCACCGTACGCTCGACTAGACAGCCACACGCTAAGGAGGGGGAAAGAAGTATCTTGACTACCACAGCCGCGCATGGCATGTGGGTGTGAAGCAGAGCCCCCCGTGCGTGTCAAGTTACATAACATTGTAAACAGCAAAAAAAGAACAGTAAAAAAAGGCAACTTCCGGCCTGACAGATTGTAGTTTAGAAAGGGGGAGATGTCCCGTGAGCTTAGGCTTACTTGGTAAAAAACTGGGCATGACCACGATTTTTGACCGGGAAACGGGCTATGCAGTACCCGTGACGGTTATCCAGGCGGGGCCATGCCTAGTTACTCAGATTAAAACCATCGAGACCGATGGGTATACCGCGTTACAGTTAGGTTACGAAGAACTACCGGACCGGGTGAGAACCCTGAACACAAAAGAACCAAAACAAGTAAACAAATATCTGACAGCCCCCGAAGACGGACACCTGAGAAGTAAAGGGCTACCGCCCCTCCGTCATCTAAAGGAATATCGTCTGGAAGATGTTTCCGGCTACCAAATAGGACAAAAAATATGTGTGGACATTTTCTCAGAGGGGCAACTAGTAGACGTGTCCGGAAAGACCATAGGGAGAGGCTTCGCCGGCTATCAAAAAAGACACAATTTCAAAAGGGGTAGTAAAAGTCACGGTTCCAAGAACTACCGTCTCCCCGGCTCCATTGGCGCGGGAACTAACCCCGGACGCACCTTCCCGGGCAAAAGAATGGCCGGCCACTATGGAGACTCCCAGGTCACTATCCGTAAACTCAAGGTGGTTAAAGTGGACCCAGAGAGGAACCTCCTGTTGGTTAAGGGCTCAGTTCCCGGAAAACCGGGAAATCTACTCAGTATCACCCCGGCCAAAATCGTTGGCGCCCGTGCAGTTGCCTAACTAGGGAGCCTCCCCTGGGGTAGGGGATGCACCACATTACAGAATAATAAAATCCAATTGGACCTATGGTGAGTTGTGTAGTCAAAAACTGGCAAGGTGAACAAGTAGGAGAAGTAAATTTCGAGTTGGCGCCGGTGGCAAAGCCGGAAACCGCCCAGTATGTCGTTCATCGAGCCGTAGTATATCAGTTACAAAATCAACGTAGGGGAACTGCCTCCACTAAAACCAGAGGAGAAGTAAGGGGTGGCGGCAGAAAACCCTGGCGGCAAAAAGGCACCGGTAGAGCTCGGGCTGGTTCCATTCGTTCCCCCCTGTGGCGTGGTGGTGGGGTGATCTTTGGGCCAAAACCTAGAGACTATTCCATCAAAATGAACCGCAAGGAAAGAAGACTGGCCCTCAGGACGGCATTCATGAGTAGAACTGAGGACCTGCTGGTGGTGGAAGAATTCTCAGGGGCCTTTTCTCGTCCCAGAACAAAGGAAATGGTGGCGGCACTACAACGTTGGGGGCTTAATCCAGAAGAGGAAAAAATTCTCCTGATTCTGCCCTCCCCCATCCCCGAATTAGTCTACCTGTCAGCCCGCAATATCCCCACCGTCAAAATGCTGGAACACGACCAGCTTAATGTATATGACATACTAAATGCTGACAAGATTGTAGCCACACCCGAAGCGTTGAGTAAAATACAGGAGGTGTACTGTGGCTAACACCAGATACGGCAAAACCAGCAAGGTCAGGAAAACTCCCGCCGAGTTGGCTGACATAATCATCCGTCCGGTTATCACCGAAAAGGCCACCATGCTAATGGAGCAAAATAAATATGTCTTTGAGGTGACAAGACAGTCCAAAAAACCGGAAATAAAAGCCGCTATAGAATACCTCTTCGACGTGAAGGTGGCCAAGGTAAACACCATGAATCAGCCCCCCAAAAAACGCCGCGTGGGGGCAATAGTGGGGGAAAAACCAAGATACAAAAAGGCCATCGTTACTCTCGCCGAAGGCTACTCCCTCAAAAGCACACTCTTCCCCGACTTGTAAGCTGAATAGCACTAAAGATAACCTCTTACTAACAGCGAGAAAACTATGGGAGTTCGTACCTACAGACCATACACCCCGGGAAGAAGACACGCAGTGGTGTCCGACTTCTCGGAAATCACGAAAACTGAACCGGAAAAGTCCCTGGTCAAATATATCCACCGCGCTAAAGGCCGCAACAACCGCGGGGTTATCACCGCTCGCCACCGTGGGGGGGGCCACAAGCGTCTTTACCGGATTATTGACTTCAAGAGAGACAAAAGGGATATTGTCGGCACAGTTGTCGCCATCGAATATGACCCTAACCGTAACGCAAGGATAGCGCTAGTAGAATACGAAGACGGGGAAAAACGATATATCATCGCTCCCGCCGGCATCCAAGTGGGCGCCAAAATAATGGCAGGGGAAAATGCCCCCTATGAAATAGGCAACGCCCTACCCCTAGAAAAAATACCCCTGGGCACAGAAGTCCACAACATAGAACTAACTCCAGGCAAAGGGGGGCAAATGGCACGAGCAGCCGGGACCTATGCCCAGGTAGTGGCAAAAGAGGGAGATTATGTCACCCTCCGTCTGCCCTCCAAGGAAGTGCGAATGGTGCGCAAGGAATGCTATGCCACCATCGGCAGGGTTGGCAATGTGGATGCCCGTAAC
>DVEF01000106.1 GCA_015295805.1 Geminocystis sp. M7585_C2015_104
GCCCCACTCCGACCCATCCCGAACTCGGCAGTGAAACGGGGCAGCGGTGACGATACTATGGGGGCAACCCCATGGGACAATAGCTCCATGCCCGCTTCCTCATATACCCCCACGACGCCCTTAGGCGTCTTTAATTTTTTTTACCAGCTTAGAAGGCTTGTTCTGTCACCTCAAGGTTGAAGAGCAATTGTAAGGTGTGTAGAGCCTGACGTCTCACTTCCACATCCTGTTGAGCCCTTAATTGTACCATAGGCTCATGGAGAACCTTGTTTACTATCCCCCGGGTAAGGGCCTCTATGACTTCTTGATGTTTTTCCGCAAATTCTGAGCCAAGACGTGATAGGGCTTTTTCTAATTCCTGTTTCCGGATTTGCTCTATCTTGTTGCGCAGTGAACTGATGGTGGGCACAGTTTCTAAAGATTGCCACCAGAGGACAAATGCCTGTATCTCCTCCTCCAGTAGATTCTCCGCTTCTTTGGCCATTTCTCTTCTGGTAGCATGGTTTTGGGCTACCACCGCCTTTAAATCATCTACGTTGTAAGAATGGACAAACTCTAAATCGGTAACATCACTTGCTACATTTCGTGGTACAGAGATATCGATGAGGGTAAGACTTTTCCTGTGACGAAGGTGGGAAAGTTTGTTCTTGTCTAAGATGGGACTAGTGGCAGCTGTACTGGTGAAGACAATGTCAGCGTCGGCAACGACTTCTAGCATCTGTTCCAGAGGATACAACTTTAGGGCCAATTGAGGAAATTCCTTGGCCAACTCTTCTGCCTTCTCAAGGGTGCGGTTGATGATACTAATGTCTGTAACCCTCTTTGCCATCAGGTGTTTTACTAACAGACGAGACATTTTCCCCGCCCCAACGATGGCTACCCTCTTACCGGGCAGATTTTCTATCTTGGTGTCTGCCAATTCCACTGCTGCCGAACTGATGGAAACAGCCCCCGTACCTATACTTGTCTCTGTACGTACTCTCTTACCCGCACTGATGGCCTGCTTGAAAAGCCTATCCAACAAACGCCCTATGCCATTATGTTTTACCCCTAACTGGTGGGCCGTTTTCACCTGAGCGAGAATTTGCCCCTCCCCTAATACTAAACTCTCTAAACCAGCAGCCACCCTCATCAAGTGACGAATGGCATCCTGATGCAGCAAAATAAACAGGTGACGACGCAGTTGATTGAGGGGGATATGTCCTATTTCTGCCAAGAATTGGCTTATTTCCTTTACTCCCTGCTCGGTCTCCTTTACTATACTGTATATTTCCATGCGGTTACAGGTGCTGAGGATTCCCACCTCCTGGACATGGGGATAACTCAACAGCTGCCGGATTGACTGTTCCATCCTCGTCTCGGGAATGCTCAATTTTTCTCTTATTTCTACCGCCGCTGTCTTGTGAGATAAGCCTACTACGACAATGTTCATGAGTTGTCCCTGTTCCCTAAATATCCCTCTTACTATAAAGGTTTTTTAAACAATTTTAATCATTACCGAAACTGCCTATTTTGACAATTTCTCCTTAATGTTTTGCAACATAGGGAACCGCCGCTAGTCCCGCTAAAAGTTAAAATTGTTAAGAAGAGTAACAAGGGCTAGGACTATGAAATTAAAAGACTGTTTCCAAATGGCTTTTTCTACCATCCTCTCCCAGAAAATGCGTGCCGGCCTAACCATGTTGGGGATTGTCATCGGCAACGCCTCGGTGATCGCCATGAGTGGTATTGGACAGGCGGCTCAACGTCTGGCTGAACAACAGTTTACTAGTCTTGGCCCTCATGTTCTCTTTGTAGTACCCGGTAGTAGAGAATCTCGGCGGACTACTTTTGAAATACCAAATACCTTGGTGTTGGCAGACGCAGAAGCTATAGCGTCACAAGTGCCCACAGTAAAAGAGGTGGCCCCACAAATCAACTCCCGTCAATTGGTCAGTTATGGCAGTCGCAACAACAATGTCTTGATTGTGGGCACCACCCCCTCCTTTCTCACAGTTCGCAGTTTTGATGTCCAGACAGGTAGATTCCTCTCTGAGGCGGATTTAAAAGCTAATAGACGAGTTGCTGTGTTGGGCAGTCAAATAGCAGAAGATTTTTTCCCCTATACTAACCCCATCGGCGAAAGAATCCGCATCAAGAATGTTTCTTTTGAGGTTATTGGTGTAATGCAACCCAAGGGCTCCTTTTTGGGCACCAATCAGGACGAAACCATTTATATCCCCCTCACCACCATGGCTAACCAAATTGTGGGTAAAACCTCTAACTATGGGATAGAATTAACCTTTATCTCTGTTTCGGCTAAGTCAGCAGATACCATCGACGCCGCCCGTTTCCAAATCTCCAATCTCCTCCGTCTCCGTCACAAAATTGTCAGGGAAGATGATTTCCGTGTGGAAACCCAGAAGGACATTCTCAATATCGTCAGCACCGTCACCAACGGGTTAACTATTATGTTGGCCGCCATTGCCTCTATTTCCCTCATTGTGGGCGGCATCGGCGTTATGAATATTATGTTGGTCTCGGTGACGGAAAGAATCCAAGAAATCGGCCTGAGAAAGGCTATTGGTGCTACCGACGAGGATATTCTCCTTCAGTTTCTCATAGAGGCAGTTATCATCTCCGTCGCCGGGGGGATTATAGGTACTTTTTTGGGAATAGGTGTTGTATTACTAGTTGGAAATATTTCACCTCTGCCCACCACTATCTCCATCCCCACTGTCCTCTTGGCCGTTGGCACCTCTACCGCCATTGGTCTATTTTTCGGCGTCTTTCCTGCCAAACGTGCGGCACAGTTGGATCCTATTGTAGCTTTACGTAGCGCCTGAGTAGCCGTTTTCCTCTCTTCAATCTTAAACCGTGCTATGAATGTCCTGGCGAATCATTGTCTGTGATAACAGTTTTTTGTCCTTGTTGCGGCTTAACTGTTTTACCGCCCCAAAATCAATTAGAATGAGGGCCCTATCTGTTTGCCAGCGATCGGATTATGTGGAGCACATTATTATCCTAGATAAAGGCCGAAATCCCCGTCATCTCTGACAAAAACTGCAATATCCCTTCCTCCTTATATCTCCCCTTGTCTTTTATCCCCTGTAACAGTGTTTTCCCTTCAGTATATTCCCAGTAAAAATTCCCTATTCGCCGGGAGTATTTGCCCATCCCAGGATTTGTGCCTCCCTATAGGGGGTTAGACATTTGACCACACATGGGGGTTTGCCTGGGCGTAATATGTATCTAGCTATATGGGCACCGGCAAAACTGCTCTTCCCCAGGGTTTTTACTATGTTAATAGAGCTTTACTAGTAATACCCCCTTGCCATAACTGCTGATACCGGGTTTACTCTGCAACTGACTCTGATTCTCCAATAGCATTTTGACACGGCTATGGACTTTTCTTGTTTCTCCACCTGTCTTCTAATCTTCAATTGTTCCTAAGATGCTTCTCCTTTGTCCATTACCCCAAAGACAAGCTTGTTGCATATGCTATCAGAACTGAGCCTATCCTCGTTTGTTAACTTATTCATATCCTTTTTTTCTGTATATCTCTATAGCTCTCTTCTGCTGCATATTAGTAAACAAAGATTCTGATCACCTCACAGACTTACTATATTTCTCTTTATTTTTCTTTTGTAATAAACATCTATATAAACCACCTGCTCTCCCATAGTTTAGAAGTTTGTATTACTACCTTTTCTATCCAAAGTCGTGGCACTATTTTCCTGTGGGTGCCAAAAAACTGACCAGAAATAGATTATCTGTCTCCTTAGGGCTTGCATGTGCTGGGTGTTTCCTGGGCTGTTTCTTTGATTGCTCTTTCTGAATACTTGTGAAAAGTAAAAGCAATTGCCTCGGTCACCTCATAAATAACTGATAAGATTGAGCTCCTTCCGGGGCAAATTATAAATTACTTTTTTTCTGCA
>DVEF01000107.1 GCA_015295805.1 Geminocystis sp. M7585_C2015_104
CGTAGAGGAGGCCATCGGTATTGCCGAGGAAATAGGCTATCCCGTCGTGTTGAAACTCCATTCAGAAACCATCACCCACAAAACCGATGTGGGAGGTGTTAAACTCAATCTCACCAATGCCAAAGAAGTGGCAGAAGCCTTCAATGACATCAAGAATCGCGTGTCTAGTGCCGACTTCTTAGGTGTTACAGTACAAAAAATGGTAATCCCTAGGGGGTATGAAGTAATTATAGGCAGTACTGTTGACCCCCAATTCGGTCCTGTGATCCTATTTGGCACAGGAGGACAACTAGTAGAAGTATACCAGGATCAGGCCATTGCCCTCCCCCCCCTCAACACTACCCTTGCCCGAAGATTGATGGAGCAAACTAAAATCTATACGGCATTAAAAGGGGTTAGAGGAAGAAAGGCAGTAGATTTAAACAAACTGGAAGAGATTTTGGTAATATTTAGTCAATTAGTCCTGGAAAATCCCCTCATTAAGGAAATAGACATCAATCCCCTTCTAGTCTCCCCCGAAGGAATGATAGCCTTAGATGCCAGAGTCTTACTATATCCCCCCAACACCAAACCAGAAGACATCATACCTCCTGCCATTCGCCCCTATCCCAGTCAATATATTACCACTCAATCCCTACCCAATGGCCTGAGTGTCACCATTCGCCCCATTCGTCCAGAAGATGAACCCCTTGTGGTACAATTTTTCCGGGATTTATCACAAGAGAGTGTCTATCTCCGCTACTTCCACTCCATAAGTCATCAGTCCCTCATATCCCATGAAAGACTTGCCAGAATTTGCTTTGTAGACTATGATAGGGAGATAGCATTAGTGGCCCAGTCTCCCCAAAAGGAAATCATGGCCATCGCCCGTCTAAGTAAAGTCCATGGGGAGGAAGATAAGGCAGAGTTGGGGATTCTTGTCAAGGACAAATATCAGAAACAAGGACTAGGCACACTTGTTTGTCGACAATTAGTAGAGATAGCCGGCAAAGAGGGAATTAGGGAGATTATCGCTGAAATGTTGCCCGAAAACCTGGGCATGCAAAACCTTTGTCGTCGACTCGGTTTTTACATGGAAAAACAGGAAGACATAGTCAGAGCCACTCTTACTGTTGGCAGCTAGAACCCCATCGTAGGCCAAATTCTGGGAGATGTCAAGTGGGCAGGCAAAGGGTTTGAAAAAAGACATCCCCTCCACCCCCCACATTCTACCCCCTACCCCCCACATCATACCCCCGGGCACTTTCCCACAACAAGGGGCATTCGGGAGGCAGGGAGCCTTTTATGTTTTGACAATTTTGTATTCCCCATGACAGAAAAATCCCATGTGGTGTTTTTACAATGGCACCCTTGAAGGGGTCAAAAAAGACAAATTCAAGTCAGAATGAAAGAAAAATACATTAACACCGGGCTTTTTTCTGTTTTTATTCACAAGAGGGTAAATTTTATGCCCTCAGGTTTGTTCTCCTTGTTCATCTTAGTGATCTTCTTTTTGCTCACGGGTTGTAATGGGGGGAGAAGGGAAGAGGAAAATGTAATAAAGGTGGGAATTCTTCATTCCCTCAGTGGAACTATGTCCATTAGTGAGACATCCCTGCGGGATGCTGAGTTGATGGCCATTGAGGAGCTCAATGCCAAAAACGGTGTACTTGGCAAGAAGATTGTGCCAGTGGTTGAAGACGGCGCTTCTGACTGGCCTACTTTTGCAGAGAAAGCCAAAAAACTTCTCGAAAGGGACAAAGTAGCCACTATTTTCGGTTGTTGGACCTCCGCCAGTAGAAAGGCAGTTTTGCCCGTTGTGGAAAAATATAACGGTCTTTTGTGGTACCCGGTACAGTATGAGGGATTAGAGTCCTCCCCAAATATATTCTATACTGGCGCGTCTGCCAATCAACAGATTGTACCAGCAGTAGAGTGGTTACTCAAGCAAGGAAAGAAAAAGTTTTTCCTCCTGGGCTCTGATTATGTTTTTCCGAGAACGGCTAACAAGATAATTAAAGCTCAGCTCAAGGCAATGGGTGGGGTTGTTGTGGCAGAAGAATATACCCCACTGGGACACACCGACTACAGCACCATCATAAATAAAATTAAGACCTCAAAGCCTGATGTCATCTTCAATACCCTTAACGGCGACAGTAATGTGGCCTTCTTTAAACAGCTAAATGCAGCAGGCATAACTGCAAAAGACATACCAACAATGTCAGTAAGTATAGCAGAGGAGGAAATAAGAGGAATTGGCCCAGAATACATCAAGGGACACTATGCAGTGTGGAACTATTTTCAGTCTGTGGACACACCGGAAAACAAGGAATTCGTACAGAAATTTAAAACTCGCTATGGACAAAATAGAGTCACAGCAGATCCCATTGAAGCAGCATACTTTCAGGTTTATCTTTGGGCCAAGGCAGTAGAAAAGGCAGGCTCAACAGATGTAGACAAAGTGCGACAGGCGGCAAAAGGGATTGAGTTCAAAGCTCCTGGGGGGATTGTAAAGGTGGACGAGGAAAACCAACACACGTGGAAAACAGTTAGAATCGGGGTCGTAACGGAAGACGGCCAGTTTAAAGAGGTATGGAACTCTGGAAGTCCCGTAAAACCAGATCCTTATCTTAAGAGTTATCCCTGGGCGAAGGAACTATCGGCAAAATAAATTGGACTCCGGTTAAAGCCCCTAAGGGCTCTGGTTTGTAAAAAAGACAACAGATGAGGGAGTGTAAATGGAAGTCTTCCTACTTCAACTCTTTAACGGTCTTTCAGTTGGCTCCATACTTCTTTTAATTGCCGTGGGCCTGGCAATAACTTTCGGGCTAATGAAAGTAATTAACATGGCACATGGGGAACTGATAATGATTGGAGCCTATAGCACCTATGTCATTCAAAATTTTTTCCTGAAAAATCTGCCCCAACATCTCGGTCTTTTTTATTTCATTGCCCTGCCTGTTTCCTTTTTGGTTACTGGCCTTATTGGTCTACTGTTGGAGGTAACCATAATTAGGCACCTTTATGGGAGGACCCTTGACACCCTACTTGTTACCTGGGGGATAAGTCTTATATTACAACAAATGGCAAGGAATATTTTTGGTGCCCCCAATGTAGAGGTCAAAACCCCCGAGTGGCTGAAGGAAGGCTTTAAAATTTCAAGTGAGCTTCAAATTCCCTATCCAAGACTATTCATCCTATTCATGGCCCTTTTTTGTGTAACAAGTATCTATTTTTACATATACAAAACTAAGTGGGGTTGTAGAATGAGGGCAGTAATGCAGAACAGAGCCATGGCAGCCTGTCTTGGTATAAACACAAGAAGGGTTGACGCTCTAACCTTTGCCCTGGGCTCGGGCCTAGCAGGGGTCGCTGGCTGTGCCCTATGTCTTATAGGTCCCATAGGGCCCGCAATCGGGACACACTACATAGTAGACGCCTTCATGGTGGTGGTGCTGGGGGGTTTAGGAAAACTTACAGGAACTATTCTGGCAGCCTTTGTCATAGGGTTTTTGAATACAATCCTGGAATTTGGCAGCACTGCCACAATGGGGAAAGTCTTTGCCCTTTTATTTGTTATTGCTTTCATACAATGGAAACCATCTGGACTCATTGCCGCAAAAACAAGGGCACTAGAATAAGGGGAAAAAAAAATGTTGTTGAGAAAATTTGACAAAGGCTACCCCCTAGTGGGTTTGTTTTTTCTACTTCTCGTTTTAGCCCCTCTCTTCCTTTCGGATTTCAGATTAAGTCTCCTGGCCAAGTTTTTAACCTACTGTATAGTCGCCATTGCAATAGATGTGGTTTGGGGATATGGCGGAATGCTTAGCCTTGGCCATGGGATCTTCTTTGGCATAGGAGCCTACTCCATGGCCATGTATCTAAAACTGGAAGCATCAAGGGGAAGTCTACCGGATTTCATGGAATGGAGCGGACTCACAGAACTTCCTTTTTTCTGGAAACCCTTTCAAAGTTTCCCTTTTGCCCTCCTCTCCTCACTGGTTATGCCAGCCATTGTGGCCGGTCTGATGGGGTATATGATATTCAGAAGCGACATAAGGGGGGTTTACTTCTCCATAATAACCCAAGCCAGCGCACTAATTCTTTCTATTCTGATAATAGGACAACAGCCATACACTGGAGGTACAAACGGAATCACAAACTTTGATACAATATTGGGCTTCCCCCTTGCCAGCAAAGGTGTTCAGCTTGTACTGTACTTTATTACAGTTTTATGTCTTTTTGTTTCCCTCTTTGTTTGTCGCAAACTCCTGAGTTCAAGGTTTGGGAAAATACTCATTGCCATAAGGGACATGGAGGACAGGGTAAAGTTCTGTGGCTATGACACAGTGAAGTTTAAAACCTTTGCCCTCTCCCTTTCTGCAAGCCTGGCAGGCCTTGCGGGAGCCCTTTTTGTTGCTCAGGTAGGAATAATATCCCCAGCCATGATAGGGGTTGTGCCCTCAATAGAGATGGTGATATGGGTTGCAGTGGGCGGAAGGGCGACCCTTTTTGGGGCAGTGGTAGGAGCTCTTTTAGTGAACAGTGCTAAAACCTATCTCAGTGAATCCTTCCCGGACCTATGGCTTTATTTTCAAGGACTGCTGTTTGTCCTGGTGGTTTTACTCTTCCCACAGGGACTTTCAGGGCTGACAAGAAAATTTTTTGGAGAACAAAAAACTTCTCGGCGTCTTTTAACAAGCGAAGAATAAGAGGAGTTAAATATGAGGCAGTCCACAATACTATACATTGAAGGTCTTACCGTAGAATTTGACGGTTTTAGAGCCATTGACGGCCTTAGCATGTATGTCGACTGCGGCGAACTGAGATTTCTTATCGGCCCTAACGGTGCTGGGAAAACTACTCTGTTGGATGTAATTTGTGGCAAAACTAAACCGCAGAGGGGAAGGGTAATTTTTAAAGATAACATTGATGTGCTCAGAAAAAAGGAACACGAATTGGTGTCCCTAGGAATCGGGAGGAAGTTTCAGACACCCTCTGTTTTTGACGAGCTCACAGTTTATGAAAACATGGAAATAGCCCTCAAGAGAAAAAAGGGCATACTGAGTTCTATATTCTCAAAAAAAATAAACAATGAAGAAAAGAAGATTTTAGAAACCCTTGAGCTCACAGGCCTGTTAAACAAGAGGGATTTAAAAGCCTCTCATCTGTCACATGGAGAAAAGCAAATACTAGAAATTGCTATGCTCCTTGTACAGGAAGCAGAGCTTATACTCCTTGACGAACCAGTGGCAGGCTTGAGTAAAGAGGAGAGGACAAAAATGGGTCAACTTCTCAAAAATATTCTCAACATGAGGAGTTGTTCCATCCTTATAGTAGAGCATGATATGAACTTTGTACGACAGTTTGCTAGAAGAATAACGGTGATGCATGAAGGCAAGATCCTCTGTGAGGGAAATATAAATACAATTCAGGAAGACCCAAAGGTAGCAGAAGTTTATCTTGGGAGGAACAGAAAAGAAAATGTTGGCCATTGAGAATCTCACAGCCTCACGGGGGGGGACAGAGATCCTAAGGAATGTTAACCTAACAGTGGGAGACGGCACTATAGTGTCTTTGATTGGGAGAAATGGGGTGGGGAAAACCACACTGATGAAGGCTATAATGGGACTTGTTGATGTGAAGAGGGGAGACATATTCTTCAAAAACATAAACATTAAAAATCTTCCCCCCGACAAAAGGGCAAACCTGGGCATTGGATATGTCCCCCAGGGGAGGGGGATCTTCCCCTATCTTACTGTCCGTGAAAATCTGACTGTGGGACTGGACAAGATTAATAAGTGGGAAATGGATGAAGTCTTAGAGCTTTTCCCCATGCTAAAGTGTATTATGAACCGTCTTGGGGGAAATCTCAGTGGCGGACAACAACAGCAATTGGCCATTGCCAGAGTTCTCCTGAGGAAACCTAGACTCATACTCATGGATGAGCCAACAGAAGGAATACAGCCCTCAATTGTCTCTGAGATTCAGGAGGCGATTAAGAGAATCAATAAGGAAAAAGGAGTTGCCATTCTTCTGGTAGAGCAGTATCTTGATTTCGCCCTCGACGTAGCACAAAGTATTTACGTGATGGACTGCGGGAAAATAGTTTTTGAGGGCAAGGCCAAGGAGCTTGATGATGAGCAAGTAAAAAGCTATCTCACAATTTGAGGGGGAGGTGTAAGGATGCACTTGAGTCCAAGAGAAATAGAAAAACTATTAATCTATGTTGCTGCCCAACTGGCAAAATCCAGAAAAGAAAGAGGACTTAAACTCAACTATCCCGAAGCGGTGGCCCTAATAAGCGCAGAGATATTGGAAGGAGCTAGAGAGGGCAAGACAGTGGCCGAATTGATGAGTTTGGGAACAAAAATTCTTACAAAAGAGGAAGTCCTTCCAGGTGTTGCGGAGATGATTGATGAAGTACAGGTGGAAGCCACATTCCCCGATGGGACAAAACTCGTAACAGTGCATAATCCAATAAGATAGGAGGAAAAAATGATCCCTGGAGAGTATATCCTTAAGGACGAACCCGTCATCTGTAATCAGGGACGACATACAGTAAAAATACTCGTTGCCAACACTGGTGACAGGCCAATTCAGGTGGGGTCTCATTTCCATTTTTTTGAAGTAAATAAAGCCCTCAAATTTGATAGAGAAAAAGCCTTTGGTATGCGACTAAATATACCTGCGGGGACTGCCGTTAGATTTGAACCCGGTGAGGAGAAGGAGGTCACACTAGTCGCCCTCGGGGGGACTAAAGTAGTTCATGGCTTTAATAGACTTACAGAAGGCGCTGTATTTGAAGCGAGCAAAAAAATTGACTCTTTGAAGAGGGCGAAAAATCTTGGTTTCATGGAGGAGTAGGATGAGTCTGAGGCTTACTAGAAAAGAATATGTAGACCTTTTCGGTCCAACGGTAGGAGATAAAATACGTCTTGCCGACACAGAATTATTCATTGAAATCGAAAAAGACTATACGGTATACGGAGACGAGTGCAAATTTGGTGGCGGGAAGGTAGTCAGAGATGGAATGGGTCAGTGTTCAAGGGCAACGAGCAATACAGGAGCCCTAGATCTTGTAATTACAAATGTGGTAATAGTGGACTACTGGGGAATAGTCAAGGCGGATATAGGAATAAAAGAAGGCATCATTGTGGGTATAGGCAAGGCCGGGAACCCTGACACAATGGACGGTGTTCAGCCAAATATGGTCATAGGGGCCAGCACAGAAGTAATATCTGCTGAGGGTCTCATAGCCACTGCCGGTGGGGTGGATACCCACATACACTTCATATGTCCCCAGCAAATAGAAACCGCCCTTTTTTCAGGCATAACCACAATGATTGGGGGCGGAACAGGTCCTGCCACGGGGACAAATGCTACAACTTGTACCCCGGGGATATGGAACATCCACAGAATGCTTGAATCTGCTGAAGAGTTCCCTGTAAATCTTGGATTTCTCGGGAAGGGAAATGCCTCTTCTGCCGAGCCCATTGTTGAACAGCTCAAGGCCGGTGCGGTGGGAATGAAAATCCATGAGGACTGGGGCGCAACTCCCTCAGTAATTGACACATGTCTTACTGTGGCAGAGGCTTTTGATGTTCAGGTTTCCATTCATACGGACACCTTAAATGAGGCTGGATTCTTAGAGGATACCACAGCCGCCATAAACGGAAGGACTATCCACACATACCACACAGAAGGTGCAGGAGGCGGACATGCCCCAGACATAATCAAAATAGCCTCCTATATGAATGTTCTCCCCTCATCCACAAATCCCACAATGCCCTATACCATCAACACCCTTGAAGAACATCTCGACATGCTCATGGTCTGTCACCACTTGAGCAGTAAAATACCTGAGGATGTAGCCTTTGCAGACTCCCGCATAAGACCGGAAACCATAGCAGCAGAAGATGTCCTTCATGATATGGGCATTATCAGCATGATGAGCTCCGATTCACAGGCCATGGGAAGGGTTGGCGAGGTAATTATAAGAACATGGCAGACGGCAGACAAGATGAAAAAAGAAAGGGGACCACTTCAGCAGGAAAAGGGGGATAATGACAACTTCAGAGTCAGAAGATATATAGCAAAGTACACAATAAATCCCGCCATAACCCACGGTATATCAAGACATGTAGGCTCTTTGGAAACGGGCAAAATGGCCGACATTGTGCTATGGAGACCAAAGTTTTTCGGCGTCAAGCCTGAATTGATAATAAAAGGTGGGATGATAATTGCCTCCCAGATGGGGGATCCTAATGCCTCTATCCCTACCCCACAGCCGGTTTTAAGTAGGCTGATGTTCGGAGCCTATGGCCGAGCCAAGTATGGAACCTGTCTCACTTTTGTATCAAAGACTGCCTATGAGAACGGCATAGCAGAAAAACTTAAACTCCAAAAAAAAGTTGTGCCAGTGGAAAACTGCAGGAATATTACAAAGAAGAGTATGCAACTGAATGATGTGACTGCAAATATAGAGGTAAACCCTGAAACCTATGAGGTAAGAGTTGATGGCGAACTAATAAAATCCCAACCGGCAAGGGAGCTGTCTTTAGCCCAGAGGTATTTTTTATTTTAGCCGCCAGGACGGTTGATGGAGGATTTTGGCGATGATAGTGAATAAGATAATTGGCAACATCAAGGAACTGGATATAGGGGGGAGGATTTTGGAAAAACTACCCCTTCAGTGGCATGAAACGGGCAAAAGACTTCTAAGGGGAAAAACAGACAAAGGCACAGAGATTGGGATTTCCCTCGAAAAAACGGGCAGTATTAAAGACGGTGATGTAATTTACTGCGATGAGGAAAGGGTTGTAGTAGTAGAAATACTCCCTGTGGACCTGATTATGATTGAACCAGGGAATATGGAGGAAATGGGACATGCCTGCTTTCTCCTCGGAAACCGGCATCTCACTGTTTTCATTGAGGAAAATAAGGTATTCACCCCCTATGATTCCACCCTTTGGGATTATCTAAAAAAATTCGACTTTAAAATCCAAAGAGTAAACAGGAAGGTATCAAATGCCTTGCAAATTTCAGGACACCATCACTAAAAAGGCCTTTCTTGCCTCACTGCAAATAAGTGATTCTTTTTTTCCAGTGGGGGGATTCAACCACTCCTTTGGACTGGAAACATACATACAGGAAGGTATTATAAGCTCGGGAGATGAGCTAAAAAATTTTCTGGAAATATACTTGAACGAGCTCATAAAGTACACAGATCTCCTCGCTCTATACCTTGCCCATAGTTACACCAAAAGCGAAGAGCTGGAGTCCCTTATTAGGATTGACAACACCTTGACAGCAACTAAAAGCTGCTATGAAACAAAAATGGCAAGCATAAAAATGGGTAAAACCCTGCTGAACACATGGGCGACTCTATGGGACAGTTCATTGCTCAGGGAGTTTTCAGGACAAGTAAAACAAGGTTTGGCCAGTGGCAATCATGCTACTGTGTATGGCGCTGTAACATCCGTATTGGGGATACCCTTGGTTCACTCCCTTATCTCCTTCACCTACAACAGCACAGCAAATATGCTCTCAGCTTCAATAAAACTTATGCCACTAGGACAAAAAGAAGCACAGATGATATTATGCTCCCTCCATGACATAATAATTAAAACGGTTCAGGAGGTTCTAACCCTCTCAGAAGAGGACCTTGGGGTATTCGCCCCCGCCTATGACATAAGGTGTATGACACATGAGAGACTCTACAGTAGACTTTTTATGTCCTAAGGAGGTGCGCTGTTATGAAACCAGTAAAAATAGGAGTTGGAGGGCCCGTCGGCTCGGGGAAAACTATGCTAATTGAGAAACTTACAAGAAGAATGCTAGACGAATATGAGATGGCAGTGGTGACAAATGACATTTACACAAAAGAAGACGCAGAATTCCTAATAAAAAATGGAGCTCTGCCCCCCGCAAGGGTTATAGGAGTTGAGACGGGAGGATGTCCCCATACGGCCATCAGAGAGGATGTATCCATGAATATGGAAGCAGTGGAATATCTCATAGAAAAATTCCCCTCCCTTGACCTCATATTTGTTGAAAGTGGTGGAGACAACTTGGCGGCATCTTTTAGTCCCGAACTTGTAGACCTTTTCATATATGTAATCGACGTCTCTGCAGGAGATAAAATTCCCCGAAAGGGCGGCCCAGGAATAATCAGATCTGACCTCCTAGTTATAAACAAAATTGATCTCGCACCAATGGTGGGCGCAGACTTAGGGGTGATGGAAAGAGATGCAAAGAAGATGAGGGGAGACAGGCCCTTTATATTCACAAATCTGAAACAAGAGAAGGGATTGGACGAGATAATAACATGGATAAGAAAAAATGCTTTTTTTGAGGATTTAAGGCGCTAATGGGTGAAAATGTTGGATGCCTTCGTCTCCAATTGAACTGCAATCACGGGAAAACCTATATAGAGGATTGCTATTGCAAAATCCCATTAAAGATTGCAAAACCCCTGTATCTTGACGACTCCGGCGAAGCCTTTCTCTATATAATGAATCCAACAGCCGGCATGCTTCAGGGGGATAGCTATGAAATAAAAGTGTCTCTTGCACCCCATTCAAAGGTTTTCATAACCACCCAGTCAGCCACCAAGATTTACACAATGGGGGATTCAGAGGCACGTGTTAAAGAGGTTTTTCACGTGGGCAAGTACGCACTTCTTGAGTATTTTCCTGATCCTTACATTCCCTTTGCCCATAGTCGATTCAACTCCGAGACGGAAGTGAGACTTGAAGAGGGGGCAACCGTTTTCCTGGCCGAGATTATTTTCCCCGGAAGGGTCAAAAAAGGGGAGAGTTTTCTATACGATTACTTCATAAGAAAGACCAGAATTTTTCACGACAACAGACTAATCTTTTATGATAACATGGTCCTAAAACCACGAGAAAAAAAAATTAACAACATTTGTGTTTTTGATAAATATTCCTTCTACGGACAACTGATCTGTATCTCAGACAAAATTAACAGGGATCTTAGTGATAAGATTCACTTTGCATTACAGAATCATAAATCCATCAAAGCTAGCAATTCCCTTTTTGCAAAAAATGGTCTTGTTGTTAGATTGCTTGGTATTGATAATGTGGTAATTCTTAGGGCAATCACAGAATGTTTTGAGATTCTAAGGAAAAAAACCCTGGGCAGTACTGCCATTAAACTAAGAAAATATTGACAAGGTTAATTTCAATCTCTCCCCAAAAGATTACACTTGACGTCATTACCGACTGTTAATAATTGTTTTTATGGTTTTTCCCTCAACCGGCTAGCTTCTCAACAAAAATAGAGTAGAATTTATTCCCCTATGTTTCCGGTGTTTCTTAAAAACAGTGACAACCCCTAGGGCTATTTTACTTGCCTAAGCGTTAAACCATAATAAAAACCTAATATTATAATGAAATAATAATAGCAATATTGGCGTAAAAACCTTTAAATTTTGTCTCTACTATCCAGATAGGGCAATTAGTTTTTTCACCTCAGTAATCTCTTTTGCCAGAGTTTTTTCCTTCTCTTTCAACACATCCAAATTGGCTTGAATCACCACCTGCTTTCTCTCCACCTCTTTCAGGTATTCTTCATAAACCTCTCCTATAACTTCTAAGGAGTTATCCAGTCTGCTCGCTTCATATTCTAGGGCAATGTTCATGTCTTGAATAATCTTCTCCACCAGGTTTTTACTCAGAGATTGATAGTAACTGCTCACTTCTTTTCGCAACTTTTCTGCCGCCTCCTCCAACTTTAAATTATTGTCCTGATTGTAGGAATTTACAAGGAAAAATATGATAGCAAAAACTGCTAAACCTAACAAAATGGGAAAGCGTTTAAGCACAGAAGAAATTTGGGCAAACATCTCGTTTTTGCCCACTCTTAGACCCAAGATAGCAAATAGTAAGGTGGCCATCATCATAATCTGCATCAAATTTGAGCGAATGGATTTCATGACAAAAGCCGGCAAGGAATCTTGTTTGTGACGCACTTCACTCTCGATAGTCATAAAAGACACCAAAAAATTGCCTTTAATGTCTAAATCTGCCGGTTGGTTGAAAGGACAATCCGGAAACAAGTCAGGAATAAAATTTATATAATCATAACAGCGATTTAACAGCCCAATCAACCCCCCATTACCGTAGAAATGTAACACTTTTTTCCACTCATTTAAAGCCCAGTTTTCTAGGTTGTCAACAATAAACTTTATAATAATCTCATTCACGTCGCTGGCAACGTCATTGGAGTCAATGGCTAATTTAACGTGAGGCTGGCCTTCCTTTTTAAAGACAACTGGCTTCAAATTATCCACAAAATTCTGGATTTTACCCACAATGCTTTTTTTGCTAAAACTGTCCAGTACAGCAGCCTTTGCCTGGCTTAAATCCGACTTAACCTGCTTGAAAAATTTTTCCTTATCCTCCTTAACTTCCGCCATGGCATTTCTGATTAATTCTTTCCAGTTTTTCCCCGCCAGGCTTTGTTTTTCATTCTGAAGATTGACAATTTTTTGTCTTAAATCCTCGTATTCCTCCTGTAAAATCTTCTCTAGAGGTAAAATCAAAGAAGCCAATTCAACACTCAGCCGTTTGGCCAGAAGATTCTCCGGTTGTCGTTTAAAAATACTGCTAAAAGCCTTGATAAATTTGTCATATCTCCTCTGCATCGACTTGGAGACAGAGGCTGAGGAAAAATCCTCTTGACAGTAGAAACTCAAGGCAAGGGGGTAAAATTCGATTTTGTATGGCAGATTAAGAGACTCTAACCATGTCTCCCACTGGCTAATGGTGGCTTCTAATTGTTTTTCCTCTTGGTTAATATTCAAATCCAGCAGCAGGAAGTGTTTAGAAATTTTTTCGTCGTTAATAGTCTTGAGAAATGATACTATTTTCTCCGATTGATAGTCTTTGTAATCGGCAGCCATTAACAAAATGTCACAGTCAATTACATCATAATAGGGATGACTTTCGTTTGTGGCAGGAGTGACAATCTCCTCTTGAAAATACCAACAGGCAATTCCCTCTTTGTAAGAAGGATAAGCCAGGGTAATTATGTCCTTATCTTCTAGGATAACGCTACCACTTATTCTTTCCCCATTGACAAACACCCCATTGCGACTGTTTAAATCCTCAACAAGCCACTTTTTCTTCCCGTCGTCAACTGTCATCCTAACTGCCGCATGTTGCCAAGAAACCCCCTTGTAAACACCCCCATCTAGAAACAAATTCAGTTGTGGGTTTCTCCCCATCACATAAACATTATCTTCCCTGAGGCTATATTCCCGGTCGACTATTATATTGTCTTGGAGAATTTTAACCAACTTCAATTTGACAACAGACTGGTTTTTAGCTTCACTGGCTACGGGAATTTCTGGGAATAAGTCATACTTTATGTTACAGGATTGCTTAAATTCCGGTATTTGTGTGAGTAAATCAAATCCGGCTTGACTTAGTTTTTCCTCCCGGGCTACTATTTGTACTGTCAATTTTTTAGACTGGAGGAGAGTTTCTATTCTGTTGATTTTAACAAGAATATCCCCCAACTCGGGATACTCAGATAGTTGACGATGGAAAAGAGTCTTGACAGTATCAATAGTTTGTTGTAACTTGTCTGCTTTTGGAGGCATTTTGACTAACTATCTATTGCCGAAGTATCAGTTTTTTGACTGATTTGAATTTAAAAATTGTCGAATGGTGGTGACGGGTATTCCCCAACTCAACTGGCTAAAGTTTTTTATTTCCTTCTCATCCACCTGTTTGCCATCCGCATAAACATAAGGATTACCCAGCGGAGGGAATTTGCCCAAGCCATTGATACCAATTAATTCCCCCTTGTTGTTTAGTATAGCACCGCCACTCATACCAGTGTGGATTAAATTGGTATATCCCAACTGATAGCCTCCCATTAGGGGCTTGTCTAAGATTTTAGCCAATTTCCCTTTGGTGTAACTAATTTGGATTGACTGTTTTAAATTTTGTTGAAAAGGAAAGCCACTGGCAAACACGAAATCATTTTCCCTTGGAGGATTTTCACTAAACTTGATGGTGGGGTATTTGTCTTGGGAAGCAAATTTCAGCAAGGCTAAGTCGTAGTAATTTTTACCCGAGGAATTAGTTGTTTTTTTTACAATTTCCGCGCTATAAACCTTCCCGTCATACACGGCAATTTTATAAGGATAATTCTCCCCTTCCACTACATGACGGTTAGTGATAACATAATGGTTACCCTCCTGACGATAAATTATAACCCCTGAACCTCCACTGTCCCCTCCCAAGGATGAGAAAATCCTCACGGTGGTTTTTTCCGCAATGTATCTTATCTCCCCCTCGGATAAAACAACATCTGGAGGGCGTTTTTTTTGAATTTCCTTGGTGAGAAAACGGTTGAACAAAAATCTATTAAAGGAGAATAATGCTACGGACAAAAGCATTATTAGCCATAAGGTGCTTTTCTGGGAGGAAAACATAGAACAACTAGACTGATACATTTTAGAAACTGATGTACGATAGGTTGGAAAAAGAGTAAAAACCAACCGGATGCCGTCGTTAATTAGAATAGCAAGTAGAATCGTTTTGGGAAGGCTATGTGTTGCTCATAGGTATAGAAAAATAAACAAAAGTAAAAAACTGTTGAACCGGGAGAAACAAATAACTAGAATGAGGAGAAAGAAAAGTTGAGGGGGACTGTATGTGGAAAAAAGTTAATTTGTATGTGGCGGCATTATCGTTGTTGTTAACACTAAATAACTCCCCATCAAAGGCACAGGAAATAATAACAGACGGCACTACGGCAACCATTGTAACAAGAAACGGCCAGAGAATTGTCATAGACGGGAATACCCTTTCAAGAGACGGAAAAAATCTATTTCATAGCTTTAGAGAATTCGGCTTGACGCCACAGGAAATTGCAACATTTTTGACAAATTCCTACATCCAAAATATCCTAACCAGGGTGACAGGAGGAAACCCCTCTTACATCAACGGCTTGATAGAAGTGGTAGGGGGAAACAGCAACCTGTTTATAATGAATCCGGCAGGAATTGTATTCGGTAAAAATGCTAGGGTAAATGTACCAGCAGACTTTGTCGCCACCACCGCCACGGGGATAAGCTTCGAAAATGGCATCTTCAACGCCGTGGGTAACAATGACTATCAAAATCTTGTAGGTAACCCCACTAGTTTTATTTTCAACACCAATCAGCCAGGAAGTATCATAAATGCGGGGCACTTGCAAGCAGGAGAGGGGAGAAAAATTACACTAGTAGGTGGGAATGTTATAAACACGGGCACCATAGAGACGGCAGGCGGGAAAATCCACATAGAGGCGGTAGAAGGGACATCAAGGATAAAAATAACCCCCGAGGGCAGTTTATTGAGCCTAGAATTGGAAATACCCCGAGATGCTCAAGGAAATTTACTGGAGTTCACCCCTCAAGATTTGCCCACCCTGTTGACAGGGGCCAATGGGGCGGGGGTAGAAACACCGAAAGTTACAGCAAGCAACAACCAGGTGGAAGTGGAAAACACCAGCATACCCTCAGGGGGAGTAGCAATAGTATCCGGTAGGCTAACCGCCTCGTCTTCCAACAAGGGAGGGGAAATAACAGTAACGGGAAGCAAGGTGGGGGTGATAAAAGCCGAGATAACCGCCAATGGAGAAACGGGGGGAGGCGAAGTTTTAATTGGCGGAGACTATAAGGGGAAAGGCAGCATCACCAATTCCCAGGTGACAGTAGTAGGCAAAGACAGTAAGATTGAGGCCAATGCCTTAACAAGAGGAGACGGCGGCAGGGTTATAGTATGGAGTGATGGCAATACGGCATTTCGGGGAGAAATAGCGGCAAAAGGAGGTAGTGAGGGAGGCAATGGCGGCTTTGTAGAAGTTTCAGGCAAGGAGAATCTTAACTTCCAAGGCAGGGTAGACACCAGCGCCCCCAGAGGCAATTCTGGTACTCTGTTACTAGACCCAGAAAATGTCCTTATTGTAGACCAAACCTCTGCAGGAGATGATTTTCAACTCTCCGATGGACAAGTTCTAGCAGGAGATGGTGCTGGCAGGGATTATACTATTTCCAGAGACATTTTAGAAGGGCTTTCCTATCTGAGCAATATTGTAATCGAGGCCAATAACAATATCGTAATCGAAGATTTGCAAGATAACCTTTTATCCCTCCAGTTTCCTACCTCCCCCTTCCCCTCATTAACCTCTATCACTTTTAGGGCAGATGCCAACAATGACGGCAGTGGGGATTTCCTAATGGCTACGGACGATGTTATCAGAGCCCCAGGGCGGAATGTAAACATTTTCGGCAATAATATAATCGTGGGGACAATAGACACAGTGCCACCATCAGGGTTTAGTAGTGTTAATGGCGGCAATATCAACATCAATGCCAGGAGAGATGTAAAAATCGGGGATAGAATAACAGGAGGACGTTTAGTCACATTCATTCCCCCTGAAAGCAGTGGCAATGCCGGCAATGTGTCTGTAACCAGTCAAAATGGCTCAATTACTATTATGGGGGATATAATTGCAACATTTACTCCCAACGGACAAGCTGGCAGTATAATACTAGAGGCAACAAATGGGGATATAAATCTCCCCTCCTTCTTCTTCTTGGAAAGTGGTTTAGGTGATACGGATACCAGTGGCTTGATTATTCTTCGTGCCAGAAATATCAACCCCAATTTCGATTTGCCTTCCACGGCGGTGTTTCTTGCAAGGGGAGGAATATCCATAAACACGGAAAATCTGAATGTAGCCTTAGAAAACCGATTAAACTCCCCCCTAGAGATAACTGGCAGCAATATTCTTAACCTCAATCAAACCATTGGGAATGTCGGCAGTGTGAATTTATCTCTCTCTTCCCCGGGAAGCATCTCCATTGGGGCGGATATAGCTGCTGATAGCCTTACTGTGAATGCTGCCACCACCAACCTCAGGGGGAATATTAACACCAACGGCAACCAGGATTATAACACAAACCTATTGCTAACAGGGGACGTCCAGTTGACAGGTGGCAATATCAACTTCAACGGCAGTATAGACTCGGCAGCCACCCCCCACAGTCTAACA
>DVEF01000108.1 GCA_015295805.1 Geminocystis sp. M7585_C2015_104
GAATACATACAGCTTTGGCAAGGTATTTTGGATTCATGGAGACATGTCTGTGTGGGGATAGGTAGGTGGAAGATGTGTAAAGACATGCCGCGGCAAGGGGGTAACCTTTGGTGGGGTTTATATAAAGTAAAGACATACCCGGGGTAGGGGTAGGTGGAAGTGGGGAATAGAAGACATGCCTTTATACCAGGGTTAGTAATAATACGCCCCGGGGTTGTCCAAACGCCTGGAGGGTGACAGCATGTCTCTTTTGGGTTTATAAAAACATGTTTGTGTGGAGTTGGAGGCAACAGTATATCCGTGTTACGGGATATAAACACATATCCATACAAGGAGGATGGGGGTAACATTATGCCCTTACAGAAGGGAGAATATAAAGACATTTCTGGGGTAGGAGAGGATGAAGGCATGCTGGTGTAGAGGTATATGATGTCTCTGTAGCGTGTGAAGTGAAGAAGAAAATGCTGTGGATGTAAGACATGTTTATGGTGGGGATAGGCAACGCACCGCTATACCTCGGAATAGGGATATGCCTGGTGGGTGACAGCATTTCTGTACGGGGTGGAGATGATAGTATCCCCTTGTAGAGATGAGTTACAGTGTGTTGGTTTAGCCAGGGTATCTCCTTGTGTGGAGGTGTATAAGGGAATATCTAAGTGGTATTGGATAAGGTTTGGGGTTTATAAAGACATGTCTTTAGGGGGGATAGTCAAAAGATATGCCTCTTTGTGGGGGAATGTATAAACACACACCCGGCATGCCAGTGAGTGTTGGAGAATATATGAAAAGATGCCTCTGTGGCGGGGTTTAGGGCAATGCCCATGGGGATGTAAACTTATGCCTTCGGGAGGATGTGGTTTGATTATACCGGGGCATGGGGTGATAGCTCCATGGGGGTAGGGGAAGTGATAAGGTTATATAGAGTATCCCTTTGAGCATATGGACGATTCTTTGAGGCGATTGCCTGTTGTATTTGTGATACGGATAAACAAGTGCCTCCCCTTGCGCCTGCCATTGTGGTAATATGTTCTTCCATCAGAGTTCCACCAAAGTCATTACAACCCCAGTCTAAAGCCTCTTTGGCCCCATCCACACCCAATTTTACCCAACTCGGCTGATGATTGACTATTATATCACCCAGCAGTATACGTGCCACGGCAGTCAATTTCAAGGTGGCTTGTAAATCTGGTTGTAGCCTTCCCACTCTTTTTCTCAAAAAAACTGGAGCATTTTCCCCTACAAACGGCAGTATGATAAACTCAGTAATTCTAGCAGGATAGTCTTTTTCTATAGCCAACTCTTGAAGAGCTCTTATCTTATACAGGTGTAGTACTTGGTGTTCAGGAGTTTCGATATGACCCGACAAAATGGTACTAGTAGTATATAAACCGTGACGATGAGCACAAGATACTATCTCCATCCAGGTTTGGGTGTTAATTTTTTCTGGACAGATAATTCTTCTTATGTTATCATCCAGTATTTCGGCAGCAGTACCAGGTAGAGAAGCAACACCAGCCTCTTTTAAGGAAGCGATAACATAATCATAGCTCAGGTTATCCTGACGGGCAATAAATTGGATTTCTTGGGGGGAGAAAGCATGGAGGTGGAGTTGGGGGAAGGCTTGTTTAATTTCTGTCACCAGACGGGTATAATACCTCAGAGTGCTACCCTGGATTTTGGCGTAGGGATTTAACCCTCCCTGTATACAGATTTCCGTGGCGCCATTTTCTACTGCCTTTTCTGCCTTTTCTAGGATTTGCTGCAAAGAAAGCCAAAAGCTATCCTTTTCCCCCAAGTCTCGTCGGAAGGCACAAAAACTGCAGTGTTTTTCACATATGTTGGTAAAATTAACATTGCGGTTAACAACATAGGTGACGGTATCCCCCACTTGTTGTTTTCGCATACTATCGGCGGTGGTTTTCAGCCACTGGATATCGGCAGGGTTTGTGGATTTAAGGAGGGTGACAGCTTCGGCAAAAGATAAAACAGGGTTTGTAATGGTTATACTGTTGCTATTCATGAGTTTTATTATTCTGGGTTGCCCATTGGTGGAGACTAATACTGTGTGCCCCTCTACTAGTTTAACTACAGTAGTGGAAAAAAGAAGGATAGGATGCCAGAAAGAAGAATATAAGAGTATTAGTGTTGCCGTGCGGGTTGTCTTAGACTAGAGGTTGCCACTAGGCGTTTATCTGTTTAACCACATTAGCAGGGAAAAGAGGGTTAACTTTATGGTAACCAGAGACGGAAACGAAAAACCAATCACTTGATGAATAAAACGGAGGTTGGTTTCATTATATCACTCTCCCTTACACCCTAAAACTTCCACCGGCTGTCTATTTAATCACGATGACAAAAAAAGAGGATGCCAATACTTGCTAATACTGGGAAATCGAACACATAAACACCCAGGTTATATTACAATAATGGAGGGAGTTGGTTGGGATGACTAAGGGGCATCTATTAGTACAACCACACTAGCAGAAGGAAAGAAAAAAGAATTGAAAGAAAGAATTAGAGGCTACAGGAAGGCGTGCATGGTCTAAAATCAGACACTAGAAAGAGATTACTGTTACTATTGATGTCTTATCTTTGGATTGTTACCTGGTGTCTATTAGTTGGTTTGACTACAGAAAAATGAGAGAAGAAGCCAACACCGACAGAAAGTAACTATGAAAAGAATAGAAAGGCTGGTTTAATTTAAGACAAAGAATAAGACGGAGTTGGCATTGTTGCCTATCAGTCTTGGCTAAGATAGTGGAAAGGAAAAATTTAACGCCTGGGGGTTATAAGTTACTAGAGATATAGGCGAAAGACGAGTATACTATGTGGGAGAAAAAGATGGAGTTGGTGTTGCCATTTATTTTTTCCCATAATCCAGATTAATACTAGGCATCTACCACCGGCAGACAATGAAAAGCCAATCTTACAGGGGATTAAAGATAATCAGAGACAGAAATGAAATCGGGATGGCTACTTGGTTGTTTTTGGCGGCAAAAAGAAGTCAATACCACGCGGGAAGGCTTGTCTATCTGGCAAGAAATAAAAATTAATTGGCATTGCCAGTGATGTTTTTTGATACCACTATTTGTTTATATTCGGGTGCATATGCTGTCATCTATCAGTTTAACTTCAACGGCAGAGAAAAGAAGACAGCGGGGGGTTAGACAGAAACGGAAGCCAAGTCTACCTTTTGATAATTGGGATGGCTACTTGGTTGTTTATGGCGACAGAGGAAGAGGAGATAAAAAAGAGAAGTTTAACTGGGGGTGGAAGTCTCAAGCTTGTCTTCCCAGTGAGTGGTATTTTCTGATATTAGAGATTATTCTCAGCCGTCTGTCAGTGAGAGGTTAGGGGGAAAAGAAAATGAAAACAGAAAGAAAGTCTACTTGCTGAGAGTTAGGATTTATATTTTTTTCCTAGCCTTCGGATGACTACTGAATTGTGTTTATTGGTAAAGGGAATACCATTTATAAAGTAGCCGGAGAGGAAAACAAAATAAAAAACAGGTTTATCCACCGGAAAGTGAAATGAAGTTAACATTACCACTCACAGAAGCCGAAACTGAATGGCATAAAAAAGGGTATAAATAAACAATAGTTTGCAGGGGAGGAGAAAGGGTAATTGATATGGTGATTGGGGTTGTTTTATCCTCAGGTAAGGTTAGTAATAGGGATTTCCAATATAATTGGAGACTTTTAGTGAAGAATAAGGAAGAATAAGGGAGAATTAGCATTGCCACTGGCGTTTCCCGACTTTACCACTAGGTATCTATTGGTGAGTAAAGCCAACGCCTGGCAGCTAAAAATAGAAATTAAAAGCTATCTTACTCGGTGAGGGATAAATATAACAATAACAATGACGTTGGTTGGAATTGACATTGGGTATCTCAGGGGAAAAGCCAACACCACACTGGGGATAACCAAAGACATTAAAAGTCAGTGTCTCTTGATACTTGAGATTACTACCAGTTGTCCCTTGGTATAATCCTAGTGGTGAGGGGGGTAATTAGGAGGATAACCAGAGACAGAAATGAAAGGCTGATTTACCCAGCGGGGGTTAAAACAGGAGTTGATGTTGCCATATCCTATAATGTTTTCTGACATCTTAGGATTGCTTAAAGTGTCTAATTGTCTTGACGTCGTGGCTAGGGAGAATAAGGCTAAAATCCCGGAAAACAACAACAATAAGAGACGAGAACAAGAAATTAATTTGCCCGCTGGGGGATAAAATAGAGTTGGTGTTGCCATTTATGAGGAGTTGCTGGTGGGTGTCTATTGTTTTTATCCCAACGGTGGGGAAAGGAGTGGGGTTTGGATGTTACAGGGGGGTGAAATTCACATTTTTTTTGGCATTCCATATGGCCGACGAATTGTCTGTGGGATAAGAAAAAGCCTACTTTAAGGAGAGTAACTAGACTAGAAAAAAAGAGTGGGATTGGGGATTGGCATTGTCGTTGATGTAGTCTGACACTTTCTTTTGATTGTCACTATAGGTAGTGGGGGAGAAGAAGTTAACACCTAGGAATTGGAGGCAGCTAGAAACAAAAACGAAAGACATGTTTATTTGCCGGGGGAGGAAATTAAGCATCTAATAGTGGAAGCCGAAATTGGATAGGATAAAAAGAGGTAAGCTATAAAATAATGGTGAAGAATAAAAGGGAATTGGTATTGCCATTGGTGTTTTCCGACACTCTGGACTACTTACTACTAGTTATATATTGGTTTTAGTGGTAAAAAAGAGTAAAGCCAATATGGAGAGGATAACCTCCTAGGGTGGGGGTAGAAGATAGTTTACCTAGTGAAGACTGGGAGAAAATTATTGTAATGTCTATGGGTAGGGGATATACCTTAGACAAAAGACAATCAAAAACAAACATAAAGACTAAAAGAGAGTTGGTATTGGGGTTAGGATTTTTTAGGCATAGTCTAACCATAGACGACAGGAAAGCAACCGGATATAGGGATGCTGGTTGAAGAGGCGAGGAATGAAGTTGGTTAGAATTGCCACTGGTTATTCTCACTGGTTATTCTATAGTTTAACTGCAGTCACGTGGATAAAAAATTTGACGCCAGAAGAGAGGATAACCAGAAATTATGGGGATTCCTAAAAGGGAATTGATATTGTAGTATAGCCGGCAGTCATCAACCAGTCTGACTGCAATGGCAAAAAAAGTTAAGCCAACAACGAGGAGGTTACTGGAAAAGGAAACAAAAGGCTAGTTTAGTTGTTGTGAGGTTTCTATAGTCTCAGTTATAGGGAAGAGTAAAGCCGACATGATACATATCATATAAAGCATAAAGAGAATAGCCATACACAGAAGAAACTTTCCTCTAGCCTACCAGGCAGTCGGCGGTGAAAAGTTAATATTCTTTTAATTGGCTGTTTAAGCAGTAGAGGAAAAAAACTGACACTTAAAAGCATAAAAGGTGAATAGAAACAGAAATAAAAGGCTAGCCTGCCTACTAAGGCACAAAATTGACACTTCTTGAGACTTGTGGATAGCTATAGGGTTGTCTGGAATTACAAAAAAGGATGCCGATGAGGGGATAACCACATATTGGATTGGTGTTGCCATTAACTCGATGGGTTTTTTTTGATAATTTAGATTTGCCACTCATCCCAAAGGGGTGACTGGATATGGAAACAGAAAGCGGGTTTACTCGCCAGCCGGCAGCTGGCGTGGCGTTGGTTGTGATTATCACCGCTTATCTGTTACAGCAACTGGGAGAGGGAGTGTAATTAGAGAAATAGAAATGGAATTGTTGTTTTTATAACCGGGGGGTTGTCGTCAGGCATCTAATTGTCTTAGTAGCAGGGAGAGGCAAGTAGTAATATGGGTGTAAACGAGAGTTAAAATGGGAGACTAAAAAAGGATGGTTGTTTTCACTGAGGTTTTTTGATACTTGGAGTTACTACTACCAGATATCTATCAGTCTAAGGCAGTAGTAGAAAGGAAAAAACCAATACCAGGCGAAGTAACAAGAAACGGAGAGAAAGACTAATAACTTTTCCTGACACCCGGGATTTGTCATACATCCAAAGAGGTGACTGGATGTGGAAACAAGAGGGTAAAAAATTCTGGTTGGAATTGCTAGTAGCGGTTTACTTTCTTCAACTTTCAACTTGCAGTCTGTAAACGGGATAAACAGAAGACAACTAGAGACGGAAATCAAAGGCTAGTCTGTTGAGGGATAAAATTTACACCCCTTTAGACTATATGAATAGCCACCGGTTTATTGCTGCAAAAAATAGGACGCCCACAGGGATAACCAGAGAGAAATTGTTGTTATCATATAGAGAAGTATAACATTTTAGCCCTTCTCTCTATTCACAATAATAACAATAATAGTTCTGTACCTTGAAGATAAGGGCTAAAACTAGATGGGGGGTAACTGGATAGGGAAAAAGAAGGCTACTATACTGGGTAAAAAGAGGCTGATGAGAGGTTGATTGGGATTGCTACTGGGTGTCTGTTAGTTTGACTAAAGTGGCAGAGGAAAAAAAGCCAATACTGGAGGGAATTAAAGGCAGCCAGAGGTAGAAACGAAAGGCTATTTTACAGCAAAGCCATAGGATTAGGAGGAAAAAGATAACAACAAGGGAGTAGGGGAGTTTTTTCGAAAGAGGTAGGCGGGGGAGGAATAAACCCATCATGGTGAGGAGAAGGATTACTAGAAAATCCCCCCATGGGGGTAACCACCAGATTAAATTTTTACCATTGGTTTCTGTGGCATCTAGAATTTGGGATATAACATGGGCGTGGATATAGATTCCTCGCATTTTCCCCAGGGGTGTATCATGAGTGTCGGGAATACTTTCTGCCACCATCCCCACCAAAATAATTTTATTTTCAAGCCATTGGGGGTTAATATATTCTGCCGCTTCCAGAATATCCCTGAGGGCGAGTTGTTGTGATATTTGTGGGGTGTTACGGTAGTTTATTATAATCTGATTACCCCTAGTGTCGAGTCTCTGATAGCCGCCACTGCCAGGGGAAAGGGGGGGGATAGTCACCTCCCCAAATCGCCAACTATCCCCTACTACAGATACTGAGATTTGTTGGTGGGATAGATGACGGTATATTAGATGCCAGGCAAAGGAGTAGTCAGTCTGACAATAGTTTGGCGTTTCGATGGGGTTTTGACTACGACTAAGTAGATAGCGACGGATAGTATAGTCGCCACTGATATCCAAATCGTTGTATAAGTCGGCATAACCCACCTGTTCCATTGTAGTCTGTTTTGGCGGACCTACACTCTCCTGTATACCATTACCCCTGTTACACACTGTTACAATGTTTGGGTTTTTGGTTATAAAAGAGACCAGATTGTGATAGTCTTGTGGGGAGGGGGTGGGTTGATCTCGAAATATGTCGACACCGATGGCAGTGGGGTGGTAAGATTGGAGTCGTTGCAGTAGGAGTAGAAGAGTTTTGTCGGGTATGGGATAGCCATAGCGTCTAATGTCTTCCTCGTCTATTCCCACAATAAGGAGGCGGTTATCTGGCGGGGAGGTTTGTTTATGTTTTTGTAGCCAATCAAGGGTTTTCAATTCTATCCCCTGTAGGTAGCCCAGACTTCTAAGGGTAAAAACCAGTATACTAACCAGTAAGCCAGTAATAAGGGGATTTAGTTTTGGTTTGTGATGGCTAACGAAGACAGGGGATGGGGAGTGGGAGATAGGGGTGGAATTGGCAGAGGGTGTAGTGGTTTCACACAAGTCAAGCCAAGACAGAGGTAGGGAGGAGGGATTTTGACAGATAACGGGTAGCCAGGTGGCAGCGGGGAATTTATCTTCCAAAGCTTCCAGTCTTTCCCTTGCTTCTCTCACTGCTAGGTAGAATGATTTACCGCGACTATAACTTGACAGGAAATATTTTAGAAATTCTTGGGCTACTACGTCTGGGACACTGAATCGCATTACAATCATTTGCGGCAGGTTTAATTCTGCCAACTGTTTTGCCAAACCCAAGCCATCGCAGGAGTTGAAAATAGCCATTTTCAAGCCCAATTGTATTGCCCTTTTTAGGGCATTTTTAAGGTTAGATATTGATATATATTCGTTACTATTAATTGCCAAATATCCCGGGACATTGTCTTGTTGGGAACATCTCCAACTATGACCTGCAAAAAACAGTATATCCCATCCCTTCTCATCCCACAAATTTTCTTCCAATTCTCGGCGAGACGGTTGGACTAAAAACCTGATTTTTGCCCGAGAAATACCTTCCAGAAATTCTTTGTCTTTTTCCACATTGATTCCCTGATTATTGCCTATGATGGCAAGAATTCTCACGTATTTATGAGACTGTTTTTTCGTTACAATAGGCTGAGTGTATTCTTTGGGGCTTATGGCAATTTCCGCTTGAGGGTAGTCATCAAAAAAGTCCCAAATCATCCAGGGAAAACTGCGAAATTCGTCATTATCGGTTTCCAGGATCAAATTGATTTCGTCATGAATACCTAGATGAGATCTTATTTTAGCCTCCGTGGAGGCAAAGGATGGCGAGTCTAGCCACCGGTTAAATTCTGATTTAAGTCTTGCTGACACCTCCTCAAAATCGTGAGTTGATATATGGGATAAATCCTCCTCTTCAAACTCAATTTCCTCCTCGGGTAAACCACGATGAATGTTTAATCTAACAAGATGTTTATAGAGAGTTTGCCAGTGGGAATAGAGGGAGAAAAGAGGGGGATTAGGGGGTAGGGAGGCAGAAAATTGTATGGGGAGAAGATGAGGAGTTAACCAGAGTTGTATTTGTATGTTGGGGATGCCTTGATGCCAATCCCCCCTACCCAACTTGAGGGAGATGAGTTTCATGTTGTTTTTGTTTCCAGCAAAGCAAGACGACTTTGTAATTCCTGATTTTCCTGTTTCAGTTTATCGATTTCCTGTTGCAGTTGCCGAAGGGTTTTATCTTTACCCAGCTTTTCCCTCATACGCAGAAGAGTCTCCTCCCCGTGACGCCTTACCCTGCCGTCGGTGGTGGTGGCCAGCAAATCTGTTAGAATGGAAAGGGCCCTTTGATGTTCTATTTTACCCAAAGCGTCTATCAAGGACATCTGGGTGAAGAAGAAGGTTTCGGGAAGAATAGACTCCAATATATCCAGAATAGAAGTAATTTTATCGGGGGTTTGAGCGGCAGCCACATCTCCGAGACAACGGATGGCTGTCTGACGTAGAGGTTGGGGAATGCCTAGGGTGGTATATTGACTGATAATATCGGCGGCTTTGGGATTGGTGTTGAGATGACTTAATCCCCTAATGGCCGCACTACGTATAATTTCATTCCAACTATCTCTTTCTGTAAGAATGATTTGGAGGAGGGAAATAACTTCTTCTTGTTTATCTTGTAGATTGCCGCTAGCTACAATTTTGCCAATGCCACCAATGGCTTCTGCCTCCACAAAGTAACTTTCATCCCCCTGGAGGATGATATTTTTAAGGGTATCATAACTTTGGACATTTTTATGTTGACTCAAGGCTTTAACTATTGCCTTTCTCACCCTAGGATTGCCGTCTTGCAGATGAGAGACTAAGACGGAAGTTGCCTGATTGAGTCTAATTTTACCTAAGCTATTGATAATTTCCACCTTAACCCCCCAGAATGTCTCTTTCTCCAATGCCTCTTTGAGGGTGTTTACGGCTTCCATATTATTTTTCTTGCCTATGGCCCTGGCTGCATAAATACGAGATATTACATCTGGATCATGGAGTAATTGTGCTTTTAATTCTGCAAAGCCATAGTCTAATTCTACAGTTTTAAGATAGTAATTCCCCACGTCAAAAGAAATAAAATCTGGTTTTTTATCTAGGGGAAAGTAGAAGGTTTGTTCAGGTTTTTCTAGTTTTAAGATAAAGGTTTTTAATTGGGGTTTATTATTTTGTTGGATATAGCCAAAGGCGAGGGGAATCTTCAGGGAAAATAAGTCAACATATTTACCGTTTTCCTCTTTAGCCTGGTTTTGTTTAACGGTGACAGAAGCAATGCTAGTTTCGCTATCCCAGCTGTAGGTAATTTTAAAATCCGGATGCCCACCCCTAAAAACATACTGCTCAAATAGAGGGACCAAATTATAACCAGTGGCTTTTTCTATTGCCCTCAACAAGTCGACTGTTTCTACGGTTTTGTAGGCATTGTCATTGATAAAAGTGTGAAGGAATTTGGTAAATAATTCCTCCCCTAGAATGCCCCTAATCATATGATAGACACAGGAGCCTTTTTCGTAAAGATGACGGTCATATAATTCGATGGCGTCACGGTAAACGTTTGTTACAATAGGACGACGGTAACGGGAGGAGTCTTCTTCTAGGTAACTGGCAGCCTGTTGAAAGAGATAGTATATTCCTTCTTCGTGTCCATATTCGTGTTCTATCCATAATACTTCTGCATAGGAGGCGGCGCCCTCCTTTATCCAGGCATGACTCCAGTGTTTGATAACTACTAAGTCGCCAAACCACTGATGGGCCAGTTCGTGAGCAACAAGAGTTTCTGTGTTACGATTGTCAAGAGAAGCCCTTTCATCCAGAAGACAACGGGCCGTTAGAATAGTGGCGGAGGTGTTTTCCATCCCCCCAAATATGAAGTCTTCTACGCATATTTGGGCATATTTTTCATAGGGGTAGGGGTAGCCATATTTCTCACTGAAGAATTCAATCATCCTAGGGGTTTTCCCAAGACTTATTTTCGCTTGTTTTTCTTTGCCTTTTTCCACATAATAAATAATGGGGGTGTCCTGCCACTGTTCCTCAATTATGGCAAATTTTCCTACGGCTAGAGCCATTAAATATGTAGGGTGTGGTTGGGGTTGTAGCCAATGATAGGTGGTTTTGCCCCCTTTCTCTTCTGTTTTGATTAACTCGCCATTAGAGACGGCGATGTAGTCAGAGGGGACTTGTGCTATGATCTCAGAGGTGGCCAGTTGTCCGGGAAAGTCGAGACAGGGAAACCAATAACGGGAGTCTTCATCCTCCCCTTGGGTCCACACTTGAGTGGGTTTGTGGGGATAATATTCATCAGGGGAGATGAAATAAATCCCCCGTTGTGGTTTTTCCTTATGGTAGGAGACGGTAATAGTTAAGTCTTGGGAGGGGGAAGGGGGAGAGGGAAGGTGGATGGTGAGGGTTTTGCCGTCGTAGTCAAAGGGGTGACTGACATTGTCTACTGAGACTGAATGGATGTTTAAGTCAACGGCATCGAGGGTTAGGTGGGTGATATTTTGGCGGATGGGGGTAAGGGTGATGTGACATATGCCGCTGAGACTTTGACGGGAGATGTCTAAGTCTAAATGAAGGGAAATGTGTTGTACCTTGCCGTAGATGTCTGGATTATAATGAGGCTTACTGCCGGGTAACTCAAAATCCCTCTTGTTGTCGGCGTCAAAATATAGGGAATAATTCATAGAGAGAGGAAACCCTGATGGTATGGTGGATTTCCTCTAGTATAACTGATGGCTTCTCTTATACTGATGGTGCCTTTTGTCGCCACTGACGCAATCCTAGTTTCTTGTATATTTCCGTTTCAAGGGGTTTGCCTTTCAGCATACGATTCCAGTATAACCAGGGCAACAGATAACGTTTGACCAAAAACATGCTATAACGTTCCTTAGTGGGGTCCATGAAGAAAGAGGAAATGGGGATATTCTCGTAGTCGAATTCGGCAAAGATGGCGGAGTTGTAGCCGGTTATAATGGGACAACAAGTATAACCATCATAACGGGCAGTAAGGGGTTTACCACTCATCAACGCTAATAAATTTTCTACCACAACTGGTGCTTGAGCCCGCACGGCCGCAGCAGTTTTAGAGGTGGGTAGAGAAGTGGCATCTCCCAAGCCGAAGACGTTTGCGTAACGCTTATGTTGTAAAGTGTATTGAGCCACATCTATCCAGCCACCACCGTCACCATTTTGTTGTGCAAAGGGGCTTTTTTTGATAAAATCAGGGGCCCTAATAGTAGGTGCTACATGTAGCAATTCGTATTTAATACTTACCTCCTTAATACCATCAGGGGTGGTGACATCAAATATTGCCTCTCTGGTTTCCGGTTTAATCTCCTTGAGATTGTGTTGATACTTGACTTCAATACCCCGTCTTGCTACAATCTCCTCCAGGACTTTAGAACAGGCTGGTACTGCAAACAGTTTGGTGCCTGCGGTACAAAACATTACTTTGGTGTTAACACCGACGCCACTTTTACTCTTAAATACATAGTCTGCCATATACATGACTTTTTGGGCAGCACCACCACACTTGATGGGGGTGGCAGGGTAGGTGAAAATGGCATTACCCCCCTTAAAGTTTTTAATTAAATCCCAGCTGTAGGCACCATAGCCGGCATAATTGCTAGTAACCCCATTTTTGCCAAGGGTTTCTTTTAAACCCTTTATTAGGTGTAAATCCAGTTGAATTCCCGGACAGAGTATGAGATACTGGTACCTTACCTCCACGCCTGATGCTGTTATAATCAAATTCTTTTCTGGTTCAAAGGACACTACATAGTCTTTAATCCAGTTTACCCCCTTGGGTATAACATCTTTTTTATCTTTTACCATTTCCTCGGGTTTCATCAACCCCCCTTAGTGTCCATCCTGGCTGATAATAGTGCTTTTCTGAGGGTTCTATTATAGCAATGTCTAAATTCTTATCTTTTTTTAACAATTGAGCTGCTGTTGTAATTCCCCCACTACCTCCACCCACTATTACTATTTGATGGCTATAGATGATGTTTTCCATTGTTTTTCCTCCCTTTCAGTTTTTTAACATTTCTTATGATTTCATTATATTACTATATGATACTCTAAGAAAATATTCAAAAAGGGAATTGTATTTTAGATGTAGGAAAACATAGTGAGAAGTTTGGGAAGCAAAAGGAGGCAATTAGAGTAGTGGCATATGCCAAGGCTAAAGAAAAGAGAGGAGTTGTTGTGGTCATCAGCTGCAGGGGGGTTATACCAAAGTCTGTTGATTCCCATCAGGCTATGAAGGTATTTTCTGTTTGCCATCAGTATTTGTTTATTGTAGTTGCCGGGTATTACTCGCTGCCACAAGTTACTAAGATAACTAGTTTGTATTAATTTGTCTTTCCTACTTACCACCGGTATTTGTTTATGGTGGTTATTAGACTATTGATTGCCGTTATTAGTCAGTAAGTTAAGTGGGGTTGGTATGTGTAACTTTTGTATTTCCAGTGTTTTGTTGGGTTTATATGGATTGCATATAAGGAAGAATCCATTAGCTGTAAGAGTCGATTGCCACACTATTACCCTTTTCTGTCAGCTAGTATCGTCTGTTTCGTTGGTTGTCTCAGTAGCAACAAATGCCAGTGTTGTCTTCCGTCTGCCACTTGTCTTTCTGCCATGCTTGTTAGGGGTTGTTAGAATGGCCCATTTACCTTATACAGTGGTAGTGTTGATTATAGTGACAGCATCTGTCAGCAGGGGTGGATTTTCATCCCAGCATTCCAGGATTGGTTTGTTGTATTGGTTGGTTTTTGCAGCCGGCAATTTGCCGACAACATCTATTTATTATGGTTGTCTCAGGTAGAAGCGACAACCAATGACTGTCATTTTAGTGTCTTAGTTTTTTCTGCCATTAACCACTACATAAAAAGTTGTCTTGTTGTCATGTCAGTGTTTTAATTTGCTTTGTCACAATGGCAGGCAACTGGCGTTTGTTGTCATACTACTATCTTGGTATTCTCCTAGCATGTTGTTGTGAGTCGTTGGCTTATCATTTTTCTCCCTTTTTGTTGATAATTGCATTGTTTTCTAGAAGTGGCTGCTGTCAGTTGGCAATGTATTACTGGTGGTTTCTTGTTATCATACTGTTGTTTTTTTCCATACGTCATCGGCGTTGATGGTCATGCCAGTGTCTATAGCTAATGCCGTGGTGTCAGCCAATTGATTGTTTCTACTGCTAGCTATTGCCATTTACTGGGATAAGGAGGTAACTATTGACTTTATTGCCGTTGTCAGACATCCCTGTCGCCAGCCGTAGTCTTTTTATTTATATACTCATACCCCTGTTATGTTTGTATTTGTTTTCAGAGGCGTTTGATAATTGTCTTGTTTTATTTTATTAATGCCGGCAGATTTGGATTGCTAATGGTTTTTTGAGTTGTCGGCTGTAAAAATTATTGCCCTTGTGGGAGAATGATTTGGATGGTAATACTGTATTGTCTGGAATAAACTGTCAGACTGGCCTCCCCCGCCAAGTTATTACTCCCTCGATGGGTGGTTTTCAGTTTTCTGTTACTGTTATGTGTTAGGATTTATCCTACCATTCCAGTATTTTGTTAAATATGTTTTGTTAAATAATTTACTTCTGCTACGGGTTACTCATTTCTGTTTACGGTTATTACTGTTGTGAAGGCAAAAGTGTGGATTACCACGTCTTGCTAGTCATTTCTGCTGGCTATCTAATTGGTTGCCGGTGTTAGCCATTAATATGAGATTAGTTGTCTTTTTGGCATGGCTTTGTAATAGTAATTTGTTTTGCCGCCAGCCTATATTGTCTATTTGTTGTCATAGTCATCTCCGGCATGGGTGGCAATTGTGAATTATAATGCCAGTGTCTTATTGCTAAGTATTTGTCTTGCCAACTGGTGTTGTGTGTTTGCTATTTTATTTGTTTTCCTTATTGTCTAGCTGTCACTAGCATCATCGTCTACCTACCACCATCTGTTTATGCGGCAGATGGCCGTTGGTTGTGATGTTTGTCTTGTCTACCACCTATTTATTTGTCATCCCTGTTTATTTGTCATCTCTGTTTGCCAGCTACCATTATCTGTTTGTTTTCTGGTTTTAACTCATATTGTTTTCCGGCAGTGTCTATTAATTGCCATCTTGCTACCAGTATGTTTATTGTCTACTAGTTGTCTAAGTCATTCTACTTGCCATTGGTTTCTTTTGTTAGCCACTGGGAGAATTGATGGCTAGTGGGTTGTTTCTGTGACTATTGGTGTCTTTTGTCAGGGAATAAAATGGATTGCTAATAGGTTGTTTTTATTGTAGCTCGTTCCTGTTTTTGGTTTTGGTAGCCATGTAGGATGAGTTGCTTTGATTACTAGTTTCTGCCAAGTCACTGCAATTGCCTTCTTATTTTCTGGTTATCGGATATTGGGTTGTTGTTTTAGGTTGCCGGTTGATTCTTGCCGCCAATTAGTTGTCAGGGATGAAACTACTGACTGTTATTTTGGCATCCTAGTTGTTTCTCCCCTCAACCACTATAAACGATAGACTGACTTCCACGCTAATATTCTATTATTCCCTGTCATTAACCTCTATACGGGGGATAGTGTCTTTAGCATGTTGTTTTAGCATGACTGTTTTATGGCGTTATTCTCCCATAATGGGTGAGTTGTATTTGTATTATTTCCCAGTAGTGTCTGCTATCAGTTACCAGAATAGACAATAGCCTTCATAGTGGTTTTTTTTAAAAACACCACTTTTTTCCTCCTACACGTCACCGTCTTGACATTCATTTATCAGGGGAAGGGGAGTTATCAGACTTTTTTGTTGTCAGTCATCTTGTCGTGATTTCTCGTATGTTGCTGGTGATTGCATTGGTTTCCCCGTTTGCCATAGGTGGTATAGACGAGTAACACTGATTATCATACCGGTTTTTGGTTGACTCTGCTTTTTGCCACTGGGTGGCTATCTCGTTAGTTAACTGGTTAATTATTTCCTCCGTGGTTGTTTCTCCTTACTGGCTAAATCGGGTTGCCGGCGTCTTGTTGCAATAAATTTGTTTTTTTCCGTTAGTCGCCGTATTCCTGAGGGGGGTTACCCGACATGTGTGATGCTTACTATTTCTTTCTTAGTCTACCATTGTTGTGGTTGTTATCTTATTAAATTTGTATTTCTTGTTAGCATCGTCTACCACCAACCATGTTTTATTAGCTACCTTAAATCCCCATTTTCTACACCCCACCCCAAAGGGGAGACTGTATACAAAGCTAGTAATGACAATCCCCCTTCTGTCAGGTGAGGGGAAATAGCTAGTCTATCAACCGACAACAATCCCCCCAAAGATAGTAACCAGTTTGTATACCAATCATAGTTCTCCCGTCAATAGTCATAGGCAATGAGGAATGATAATAATTTACAATTTCAAGAGGCCACTGAAAAATAACGGCAATATATGTGGTTTTGGCCGGGTATATAGGGGAAAACCATGAAAAAAAATATCAATAAATCGGGTACTATTGCAGCCAGGGCAATAGGAGGATTAGGGGGATATGGTAGACGGTGGGGGAGGCTATTTTACTAGTGAAAGTCAATGGGAATGGGGGTGAGGGTTTATCGCAAATAATCAGGAGTGGGAAGACAGTGACAGGGTGGCAACACCCACTGTTTTTAGTTTCCCCTTGGCTAATACCGCTTTAGCTTCCCTGACGGTAGTTCCAGTGGTGTAAATGTCGTCCATAATGAGAATGGGGGTGTTTGGGTTTATTTTCCTTTTGTAGTCTTTAGCCAATTGGAAGGCTTGCCGGATGTTTTCTTGTCTCTCTGTTGGCTTCAATCCAAACATTGCCTTTGTGTTTTTAACCCGCAGGAGGAGATGGGGTTGAAGGGTATAACCAGTTATTTTACAGAAACCTTGAGCTACTAATTCAGCTTGATTATAGCCTCTAGTTTTTAATTTTTGCTCATGGATGGGAATAGGTACAACTATTAGTTGTTTATACCGTCGCTGGTGGTTACAGACTATCCACTTTTCTCCCAACCATTGTCCAAATAATTCCCCTAATTCTCTCCTTCCATTGTACTTTAAAAGGGTTATACATCGTCTTAAATGGCCATCATATTTTCCCCAGGAGAAAAGGAAAAACCCCTCCTCCAACCAGAAGAAATCTCCTTCCAGTTGACAATCTGCCAGTTTTTGTTGACAATAATAACAGAGCCTGTCCTCTGCTACTGTGCCACATAGTGGGCAATTTTGCTTTAGAAATAGGTCTAGGAATAATTTAAGCATTATCGGCAAAATGGAAGTTAAATTTAGAGAGTTCAACCCTTTTGACTTGTGGATTTGGTTAGAGTTTGAACATGCCCCATCCGAAATGGAAAAACAATATGTGGAGGAACTGTTCAACTCCTGGTTTTATATAGGTAAACTAGGGGGATTTAATGCTGAAAATTTGCAAATTCAAGAAAGGGGAGTAGACATTAGCTATCTGGAATATGACGAAGAATACGCTGATAATGCTATGATGGCGCCTATGCACAACATGGGGGAATTTGAATATTTAGGCAACTGGGCAAGGTGTTGGTTTGATTTGGGTACCAGTGATTTAATTGCCTTAGACATTCTTATTAATTCTCTTAGGGAATTATCGAAAGACTATGTAGCTATAAAACAGGTGATTTTCGGGGGGGAAAATGAAGACTGGAAGGTAGAGAGAAGGGACGAATGTGCCGGTTTTGATTCCTACTAATAATTGCTCACCTTTTACCGGCAAAATTTCCCAGCTTTTTCAACCCCCAAGAAAGAAAAATTCCAGCAAGGAGAATACCAATTGCCGGATTGAATAGGGGTTGCCATAGTCGATACCAAATCTCCCAACCCAGGGGAATGCCCAAAAATCTACCAGTTAAGGCTACCACAAACCAAATAAAACCAATAATAACCACAAAAACATTTGCTACTAAGAATGTTTCTAACCACAACAATAGTTTTTCTTTCATGAGCAAAACCGAGGGAAAAAATGATCTACTCATCCCCCACCAATTATATAATTAAGGGGGAAAAAAACTCCCGGTGTGCCCACATACATGATGAGAAAATGGACATAAAGGCTTTAATTCGCAATATTCCTGACTTTCCCAAGCCGGGTATTATTTTTAGGGATATTACCACCCTGCTGAAGGATGCTAAGGGGTTAAAATATGTCATTGACTCTTTGGCCTATAAATGTGAACAACTACCTAGTCTCCCTGAGTATGTTGTAGGCATTGAGTCGAGGGGATTTATATTCGCCCCTGCTTTAGCATATCATCTCAATGCCGGTTTTGTGCCTGTGCGGAAAAAAGGGAAACTCCCCGCCGCAGTTTATAGTATCGAATACTCCCTAGAATACGGAACAGACACACTGGAAATACACCAAGATGCAGTCCATCCGGGTGCTAAAGTGATGATTGTAGACGATGTAATAGCCACAGGAGGCACAGCCAAAGCCACTGCCGATTTGCTTACCAGGATTGGTTGTGAAATAGTGGCCTTTGGTTTTATTGTGGAATTAAAGGGATTAGGGGGGAGGAATAAACTGCCCGATGTGCCCTGTTTAACCCTTGTAGAATACGACTGATTTTCGATTCTTTTTAACTGGAAAAATAATCAGAACTAACCGGATTTTTGGCTTAATTCAGTAATCTTTTCCTTAGTTTTCCTCCATTCTCTTTCCAGAGGCTTCCTGGCGCTCTCGAGGGGTAGTTGCTCTTTTTTACTCAGGGCAATCTCAAAATTTCTTAAAGCCTCCTGGAGGAGATTTATGTTATTCTCTTTAGTGCCTTTGGCCCTTAGAATTTGTCCTTTTAGATAGTACAATTCTGGGTTAGAGGGGGTAGCCTGTAAGGCTTTGTCCACAAAAACTAGTGCCAAATCATATTCTTTCAAATCCCTATAGGCAATGGCAATACCCCGGTTGACAAGGTAAGAAGGGGCAGCATAGGATTGAAAGTCGGCAATGGCCTGTCGGGGGCTAGAGAAGGGCAGTTTTAGTGCTAAAAATAGATTAAGATAACCCTGGATTAGATTCAATTCCGGATCTTGGGGGTCTATTTTTTTAGCCCTATCTAAATAGTCTAACACCAATTGTAACCTTTCCAGGGCGGCAATAGGTCCACGAATTTGATATACACTGGCACCCATGAGGAAATTTCCTACTGCTAAGTATAAATTACTACGGAGGGGGTCAACAGAGGCAAGGGATTTGGCATTATCTATGGTTTTTTGGGCGAAAGAAGCCAAAGCCTCCCAGTTATTTTCAGTATAGGCCAGGGAAGCCAACAGGGCGGTAGCAAGGGGGTCAACCTTATAACGATTATTAGTATTATTCTTATCAAGATAGGCAACTAGACGTTGTTTGGCAAGGGGATAATTTCCCTCTTCAAAGAGGATGCGGAAGGCAGCCTCAGTTTCGTCGCTGATGTTACGACGATTGGTGGTGCGGAAGGGATCCCCTGCTAAACTGGAATTAGACACTAACAGAAGGGAAGAAAGGGTTAAAATAACGGAGAGGAGGCGGAGGTGGATAGGATGGCGTAGGGGGGAGAAAAAAGGCATAGTAACACTCCTTTTATGTTTGCCAACTCAAGACAACCATGAATGAATTGTAACCGAGAATCTAAGACATTATGCTGAATCTAAGAAATGTGTTTTATCATCCGGCTACTACAGCTCATCCCATTTTGGCAGACATAAGCTTCAGTTTACCACCCCAGAAGCTGGGATTGATTGTGGGTAAAAGTGGTGCCGGCAAAACCACCCTATTAGAGATTCTAGCAGGGCTAGCAGAGAAAACCAGTGGCGAGATTTGTTGGAATGCCACGCCGCTATCTTCTGAGGATTTGCAACAACTTAGTGGTATTGTTTTTCAATTTCCAGAAAGACATTTTTGTGGTAGTAATATACTAGAGGAGTTAAGACTAGGACACCCTGAAATTAGTGCCAGTCGAATTAGGGAAGCCCTGGCGGAGGTGGGCCTAGAATATATCAGCTATGATACACCTCCCCATGCTCTTAGTGGGGGACAACAAAGACGCTTATCCTTAGCAGTACAACTGATCCGACAACCTAATATTCTACTACTAGACGAGCCAACTGCCGGACTGGATTGGGAGATAAAACAACAATTGGTGCATCTTCTGTCTCGACTAAAGCAAAACTGGACGATACTAGTTGTAACTCATGATGCTGGCGACTTATTGGCAATTGCCGACTATTGTTGGCGGTTGGAGGGGGGGAGGATTCACCCATTAGACAGGAGAGATTGGCAATTGTTCAGAAAAACAAAGGCTAATATTCTCTTGTCTGCCCTAGAGGTTACTGTAAAATAGTCCCCTTTTATGTCAAAATACTAGTATTAACAAAAGTTAACTGTTGACATCCCGTGGTAGGAACGAAAAAAAAACAATTTATTGTTGGCGATACCGCTTTGAAGAGTTTGCATAGCACAAAGGATGACAATAGCAGTTACAGAACCAAAACAGGTTGGAGAGGCATAATCGAGGAATACAGAGAATACCTGCCGGTAACAGAGGCCACGCCTATTATAACCCTAAGGGAGGGGAATACGCCCCTTATTCCTGTGCCTTCCATTGCTAGGAGAATTGGGCGCCAGGTAAAGGTATATGTGAAATACGATGGATTAAACCCCACTGGCTCATTCAAAGACAGGGGTATGACAATGGCAATCTCCAAGGCGAAGGAGGCGGGGGCTCAGGCGGTTATTTGTGCAAGCACTGGTAATACATCCGCGGCCGCCGCTGCCTATGCCACTCGCGCCGGCATGAGGGCCTATGTAATTATACCAGACGGTTACGTGGCCCTTGGTAAACTTGCCCAGGCATTGATTTATGGCGCGGAGGTGTTAGCCATTGACGGCAACTTCGACGATGCCCTTACCATTGTCAGGGAGATGGCGAAGAATTATCCCGTCACCCTTGTCAACTCCGTCAACCCCTACCGTCTAGAAGGGCAGAAAACCGCTGCCTTTGAGGTAGTAGATACTCTGGGATACGCCCCCGACTGGTTAGCCATTCCCGTTGGCAATGCCGGCAACATTACCGCCTATTGGATGGGCTTCTGTCAGTACTACAGTGAAAACAAGTGCGATCGCCTCCCTAAAATGATGGGTTTCCAAGCCTCTGGCTCAGCACCTTTTGTCCAGGGGCATCCTGTATTACAACCTGACACCATTGCCACCGCCATTCGGATTGGCAATCCCGCTAATTGGGAAAGGGCCCTGTGTGTCAGAGACGCTTCGAAGGGGGAATTCCACGCCGTCACCGACAGTGAGATTCTGGAAGCCTATCGCCTTTTGGGAAGGGAAGAGGGCATTTTTTGTGAGCCGGCCAGTGCCGCTTCTGTGGCCGGTGTGTTAAAATTAAAGGACCGCATTCCCGATGGGGGTACTGTGGTTTGTGTTTTAACTGGCAATGGTCTAAAAGACCCCGACAGTGCCATGAAAGTGGGGGAAACTGGCATTAGGGGTGGCATAAAGCCCGACATCAACGAAATTGCCCGCATTATGGGCTTTCTTTCCTAGAAACTCTTCCAGAAAAGGGGATGGGAGGCTTGACAAATTTCCTCGCTTTTTGAAAACAATTAGCGTTGACTTGCCTCATAATCCCCCTCCCCCCTCTAACTGGCGAAGAAGGGAGAGGAGGGAGTCAAAATCCAATTGGTGGAAGTGATGTAAAAGGAGGGAGACTAAGGGGGAAAGGGGAGTGTCTTGGGTGAGTTTTTGAAGGGAAAGTAGTTGTTTTTTTGCTTCTACTAAATCAGACTCTAGGAGGGAGGGAATGTTTTTGAGGATAGACTGAATTTCTGGCCAATTTTCAAGGGTATTTGGCGAGAAATTTTGGGGAGTTGTATTATCTGCGTATCCCGGTTTTAGCCATAGGGACAAGGAGTTGAAAACTCGGTCAAAAGCGGCATTGAAGGAGGGTAAAATGGTTTGAATTTGAGTGGTATTTTGGTTTATAATTGCCATTTCCAAGTCTCTGCTAGCCAGGAATAATTCTTCTGTTCCGAGGCTACCACAAACTCCTTTTGGGGAGTGAACAATTTCCCTTGCTTTTGCATGCATTTCCTTCTCGTATTGATTTTTGTATTTGGTTGTTTTTGTCTTTATTATTCTCAAAAAACTGAATCAATAGTCTCTTGTATAAATCTTTATTGTTACCTATACGGGATAGGGCAGATTGGGTATTAATGCCTTCTAATGGGGGGATTTCTTCCCCTTGACAGGGGGGAGGGTAATGATAATCATGAGCAACAGAAGAGGAGATTTTTTCCGGGGGTAGCCATTTTAAAAGGGTGTCTCGCAGTTGATGGGGGTTAATAGGTTTGGTAAGATGGTCATTCATGCCAGCCTTTAGACTTAATTCCTTATCCCCTGACATGGCATGGGCAGTCATGGCAATAATGGGTATCTTCTTGTAGTATTCCCCCTCTAACTGTCTAATTCTCCTTGTGGCTTCTAACCCATCCATCAGTGGCATGGAAATATCCATCAACACCAAGTCGTATTGCTGTGACTGGATTTTTTCTATGGCGACGAAACCGTTTTCTGCTATGTCAATTTCTACCCCCCGTAACAACTCTAAAATTATCTCCTGGTTAATCTCGTTATCTTCTACCAACAGAAAACGACAGTGTTTAAAACAATTCTTCGGAGGGATAGGCTTGGAGGGAATCACAGAGATGTGAATTGGTGTTAAAGATGCTGATAATGGCATTGAAAAGACTGGATTTGGTGACGGGTTTAGTGAGAATAGCCTTGACACCGTTTTTGGGGGAGGGGTAGGCAGTAATCAGCAACACTGGTGGAATGGTTTGGATACGGGGATTGGCTTTTAATGCCAGCAAAGTCTCGATGCCGTTGAGGCGTGGCATATGCCAGTCGAGGATGAGAAGTTGATATTCTTCCTCCCCTTTTTCTAATTCGGCAATTACCTCTAATCCTGATTTCACCGTCTTGACTACAAAGGAATAAGATTCCAAAAATCTAGCAATTACCTCTCTAGTGACGCTATTATCGTCGGCTACTAAAATTGGTTTAACAGTTAGAGGGGAAAGGCTATGGGGAATTATATTTTCCTTGCTTTCTCCCTCTTCCAACTGGATGGTAAAGTGGAATTTACTACCTTTTCCTTCCTCGCTTTCCACCCATATCTCTCCCCCCATCATTTCTACCAGACGACGACATATTGCTAAACCTAATCCTGTGCCACCGTATTTACGCGTAATCGAGCCATCGGCTTGAGTGAAGGGTTGAAACAGTTTATTGATTTTGTCTTTACTAATCCCTATTCCTGTGTCTTCTACGCAACAGTAGAGTTTTACTTTTTTGTTTTCTCTTGCTTGACAACTCAGCTTGACGAGAAGAAAGTCCTTTCTCCGTAAATTTTACCGCATTTCCTACCAGATTTATCAGGATTTGGGATAGGCGAAGAGAGTCTCCCTTCAAACTGAAATCAATTCCCTCATCTACGTCAAATATCAATTCTATCCCCTTTTGTTCGCATTTCAAACTGAATAAATTGGCTACATCTTTTAGGATATTATCCAGCCAAAACTCGTGTTTCTCCAACTCTAGTTTTCCAGCTTCAATCTTGGAGAAGTCGAGAATGTCATTGATGATTAACAACAAGGATTCACAGGCTTTTTCGATTGAAGGTAAGATAATTTCTCTGTTTCTCATCCAGGGGGGTTTGTAAGGCCAATCTAGTAAAACTAAGGATAGCATTCATGGGGGTGCGAAGGGAGTGACTCATGGAGGCGAGAAATTCGCTTTTAGCTTTGTTGTAAAGAAAGCAGCTTCTTTGGCTTTTTCTAACTCTTGTTGTACTTTCTTAATGTGGGAAATATCACGGGAGATAGCTAGTATAATTTTCTCATTAGGACTGGGAATAGCACTGAGAGATACTAAACAAGGTATTTGGCTGCCGTCTTGCCGTTGGATAATCCACTCAAACACACAACTGCCGTCTTCTAACGCTTGATGGATATACTCTGTTGCCAACTGGGAAGATGGTTTGCCATTTGGTTGGTAGGGTGGGGAGAAGTCAGCGGGGGTTTTGCCAATAAAGTCTTGTTTTGTAATACAGCCGTGTAGAGCTAAAGAGGCTTGATTACAGTCAATATATCTACCGCTGGTGACGGAAATAAGGGAAAGCGCGTCATTGGATGACTCAAACAGGGTGCGATAGCGATTTTCACTCTCTTGTAGTTTGAAGTATAGGGCTTCTCTTTCTTTAACTTCTTGCATGAGGATTTGATTAGTGGAGAATAAGGCAGCTTGGGTTTGTTTTAGGGTGACGAGAGGATTTTTTTCGCGCGATGGCATTGCTGAAGAGTTTGCCCACTAGTTGTAACAGGTTGGTTTCCCCAACTACTGGAGTGATGGTGGTTTTTGACAGCAATGGCAGTTAAAAATCCTACTATCTCATTGGACATTTGGATAGGTAATGCCACAAAGGATTTAATTTTTAACTGTTGGAATAATGCTTTTTCCGTTTCTGCAAGTGGCGGTGGAGGGAAATCCTCCAGGCAATTAATCATTACTATCCATTGGGTTTGTAATTGTTGTACTAGCCAAGAAATCAAACGTGTTGAGATTTGCCAATCACTTAAATCTACGTCGCTAATACGGGATTGACTTTGGTGGGAGAGGGAAAATGTATGTTTCTCCTTGTCAAATTCAAAAATGCTGATTTGTTCTATTTTCAAAAACAGGGCGATGGCAGTCAAGGCGGAATTAATGTATTCATCTATTTTTTCCGCTGGTATTATAAACAGATTAGTAGCAATTTCCGAAACTAGTCTTTCAATTTCGTTTAGGTAACGGAGTGCGATTGCTTTTTCTTCTGCTGTTGCTAATGCTTCCCTCAATTCGGCGGTGCGTTTTGCTACTTGACTTTCCAATTCTACATTTAATTTCTCCAATTCTAGACGAGCTTTTCTTCTTTCTATTTCGGCGGCGGCGCGAGAGGCGAAGAGAGTGCAGTATTTCTTTTTTGACAGGGATGTCAGGGATTTCCTGCTGACTCAAAGCCGCCAAAAAGCCAATTGCTTGCCTCTTGCTGTTGTATAATCCTATGCCCAAATAACTGTAATTTTCTCCTTCTTTGAAAAAAGGATTATGACGATATTTGTTGCGAATATCGGTAACATATAGACAATAACTAGGATCGTTTTGTTCTAGAATTTCTTGACAGGGAGTTGCTTTTAGAGAGTAGCTGAAATTCTCCTTAAATTCTCCCTTGTGGTAGTAGATGATAGTAGTGGCCACATGGGGGGTTTCCGGTTGAATTTCTGATAGGCATACCGTGTCAGCCGGGAGGATTTTAGCCAGGTATTCCACGAGAGATTGGAAGAATTTTTCTTCTGTTTCTCCTGTCACTCCTCTTGCTATGTGGCGGATGGCATTTTCTATTTGTTTTCTCTCCTCTATGCTGCTGATAATGCCTGTTACTTTTTCTATTTCTAAGTTAGGGGAAGTCTTGATGACGCCCCTATCCGACACCCAGATATATTGGTTGTTTCTTTTCCTAAGACGATATTCGCAACTGTGGGAAGTTTGAGGATATTTAGTAGGCTTTTTAGCCTGGATTACTTCTGTCACGTCATCTGGGTGAATTTTATCCAGTCAGAGGGGATTTTGCTGAGGCATTTCTTATAGAGTGTAACCTAGTAAATCAGAATATGCCCCCCGACAATTGCAATTTTTTGTCTGGGGAATATTCACATATAATTTGACCAATAGTGTTAACTAGTAGTTGATTTCTTTGTTGTAATGCCTCCTTTTCCTTTTGAAAAATTTTTATAGTAGTAATATCCCTAGCGGCAAATAGAATAGTATTCTCCCTACTGGGAATCATCTTGACGTTGACTAACAGATAATGTTGACGATTATACTTGTCTGTAACCACTAATTCCCGATTACAAATTTCTCCTCCTTCCCACAATTGTTTCGGGGAAAAACAGTCTTTCCCCAACAGGTTGTAGATATTACCCATGGCTTTGACTTCTTCGACACTGTAGCCAAAGACAGTAGAAACAGTGGGGGAAACAAAAGTAAACTTTCCTTCCCTATCAGTCAACAAAACCACATCCCCTATACTTTCCAGGATACAACGGTATAATTGTTCTGATTCTTTGTCTTCGCCAATTCTGCCAGGTGTCGGCTAGTTTCATCTTGTAGGGTGAAGATAAAATAGAGGGGATTGCCGTCAGTATCACTGTGGAGGGAAACATTTAACAAACCCCAAAAAACACTGCCATCTTTTCGCAGATAACGCTTAGTAAGGGAATAACTGTCAATTTCCCCAGCCAACAGTCGAGTCATCAAATCGGAATCCAGATATAAGTCTTCAGGATAAGTCAAATCCCACCAGGTTTTATTAACAATTTCTGCGGGGGTATAACCAAACATTGTTGCCAGTCGTTGATTTACTCTTAACCATTTGCCTTTTAACCCCACGTGTGCAATACCAATGGCTGCCTTTTCAAAGGTTATACGATACAAGTCATTGGGGTTAATCTCAATAATATCCCTGCCGGCTTTTTTATTGTAATTTATTCTCCCGTAGTAAGCCAACTTGCTTTCTAATTCTCTGTCTGAAAAAGGAAGGGTAATGTAGTCAGTTGCCCCAGCAGCAAACGCCTCCATCTTCTCTTTCTCCTCAAACTTTTCACTTATTATTAACAAGGGGATCTCACCGTTTTTTGCCAATCTAATTAACTCCGATTTCTTGGCAATAAAAGCTGCAAATTCGACGAAAATTATGTCTATACTATCGTTGCTATTTTCCTCCGCACTTTCAATGGCTTTTGCCAAGTAACAAACAACCCCCCTCTCCTTTAGGAAAGCCAGCAACTCCCGTGTGGCTCTGCTTATCCTTTCATTGTTTATGATGATGAGAGAAGTTTGTGGGTACATTTCCCTCCTATTGCCAAAATTCCCTGCACCCACTCGCCCTTCTCCCTCGGCTTATGATGATACTCTCTCATTTTTCACCTCTTTTGTCCATTATAACATCCTCCTCTGATAATTGACAGCTGTTAGCCAAAAATGGAGAATTTTGGCTGTTATTTTCTGTTTTAAACTTGTTCATTTATCTTGATTTTTCTCGCAATTAATATTATAATAATATGAGGCAAAAAGGGCAGAGGAGAGAGAAAATAGGGAATGGGAAGACACAAAACGAGCCCGGGGAATACATATCCTTTAGGAGCAAGAGTAGAAGAAGGAGGGGTAAATTTCTCGCTGTTTTCTAAACATGCAGAGAGAGTAGAATTGTTGTTATTTGATGAGCCAACAGGCGAGCCAACAGAAGTTATTAGTCTAGAGCCAAAAGTAAATAAAACCTACCATTATTGGCATGTTTTTGTACATGGAATTGGGAGTGGACAAATTTACGCCTATCGGGTGTATGGCCCTTATAAGCCAGAAAAAGGACATAGATTCGACGGTTCTAAGGTACTATTAGATCCCTATGCAAAAGCAATAGTGGGGGTAGAGACTTTTGACAGGGAATTAGCAAAACGTTATGGTGTGGATAACTGTCGTCAATCCCTAAAGGCAGTAGTGGTGGATACTCGTAATTATAACTGGGAGGGCACTACTCATCCCCGTATACCCTTCTCAAAAACAGTAATTTACGAAATGCATGTTGCTGGCTTCACCAAAAGGGAAAATTCGGGGGTATCCAAGGAAAAAAGAGGCACCTATGCGGGTTTGATCGAAAAAATACCCTATCTTAAGGATTTAGGAATAACAGCAGTGGAATTGTTGCCTATACACCAATTTGATGTTAAAGATGTAGTCAATCCCCAGCTGGAAAATTATTGGGGTTATAGTACTATTAGTTTTTTTGCTCCCCATCGTCAATATAGTTATGATAAGAGTTTAATGGGGCCTATCAACGAGTTTCGGGATTTGGTCAAAGCCTTCCACAAAGCGGGAATCGAGGTAATTCTAGATGTTGTCTTCAATCATACCAGTGAGGGGGATGAAAGGGGTCCCACCATTTCCTTCAAGGGTATAGACAACAGTGTATACTATCTGCTGGACGAGAAAAACCCGGCCAAGTATAAGAATTTTAGCGGCTGTGGCAACACCTTTAGAGCTAACCACCCCGTAGCGCGTAATCTCATAATCGACTCCCTCCGCTACTGGGTGTCGGAAATGCATGTGGATGGCTTTCGTTTTGACTTAGCCTCCATCCTTGGGAGGGATCTATTAGGGGAGCCTAAGCTAATTACTTCTGTTTTAGCACAAATAGAGGCAGATCCGGTACTTGCTGGCACCAAACTTATTGCCGAGGCTTGGGATGCCGCCGGCTTGTATCAAGTAGGCGAATTTATCAACCACAGCGACTGGTTTGCTGAATGGAATGGGCCTTTTCGCGATGATGTACGTCGTTTTGTAAGAGGAGATAATCGGACTGTTAGAAATCTGGCGGCTCGGATACTGAGTAGTTCAGATATATACACAAAGCCAGACAGAGAGCCCAACCGTAGCATCCATTTTATCACATGTCATGACGGTTTTACCTTGGCAGACTTAGTCAGTTATAGTCGCAAACACAACGAAGCCAACGGGGAAAATAATCGGGATGGCTGTAACGAGAATTATAGTGCCAATTATGGCATAGAAGGACCCACTACAGACCCCTATATTAGTGCCCTGAGGGAAAGACAGATGAAGAATTTTTGGACTATCTTGCTTTTAGCCCAGGGGACGCCTATGATTAATATGGGGGATGAGATGGGGCGCACACAATGGGGAAATAATAACGCCTATTGTCAGAATAACGAGATTAGTTGGGTTAATTGGGATGATCTAAAGCGAAATCAGGGGTTATTCCGGTTTGCCAGGGGATTGATTCATTTTATCCAATCCTTGGACTTATTCCAACAGGAAAAACTACTCAAAACCGAGGAAAACAGTGAAGAGCCTTATCTTATCTGGCATGGTGTAAAATTATATCAGCCGGACTGGTCTGATTACTCCCATAGTATTGCCTTTACCCTTCATCACCCCAAAAAAGGGGAGTTTTTACATGTGATTTTCAACGCCTACTGGGAATCTCTCCAATTCCAGTTACCCACCCCTCCTCATGGTAAAAAACTATACCGCATTGTGGACACCTCTGCCCCCTCTCCCCACGATTTCTACGAGGTGGATAGGGCAATCCCCGTCAACAGTGAGCATTATTTAGTACATGATCGCACTTGCGTAGTTCTTATAGCTAAATAGGGGGATGAGTCATTTTTTACAGTCACCCTCAATGGAGGCAAAGGTGGGTTGATAATTCTGAGACAATGCTCAATTTTCTTGATAATAATAGGCTCATTTTCTGCCTCTTTTAGTAGCAACAAATACTCCCTTATTTCTTCTATTTGTTTCTCATTTAGCCTCCCCCTATCCACCATCAATAGAATCTGATTCATTGCCCACAGTCGTCTCAGATTAGACTCCCCGGTTAAGTCATATAAAATCTCCCCTAACTCCGATTCTTTTTCTTTCTCCAGCCACCTATTAAAGGACACAAATATCCCACCCCCTGCCAACAGTAACTGCAAAATTACCCCCAATGCCAGCCACTTGTTATCAGTTTCTGACCAGATATTCAGGGCGGAATATGTTATTAGTGACAACAAGCCCGCTACGATTACGGAAGCCACTAGACTTCCGTTTTCTGACTGTAAAAATTCCCTTGTGCGGTAGATATTTTTCAGTAGAAGAAACCATTTCATTCTGGCAGATAACAGGAGGGTGGCTATGAAGACGAAAGACGAACAAACCAAGTCGAAGTCTCCTGCTGTTACGGCCAATCCCAGGAGGAAATAATATAGTTTTTTGTCTTGATATAATGGATACTTCTTCTTACTCTTTCCAGTCATTTCCCTCACAAAAAACACATCCTAAAATTCATACATCCATCAATTATAAGAAGGCACGGCCATGATTATAGCCTTGACTATATTTTTCCGGCTGCTAAAAGGGTGTGGAGAAATTCATTATCCCGGTTTTACCACCTTTTGTGCTTTTACAAGGGTTTCTATAACCTGCTGAGGATTCATCAGTCTTTTCAACACTACCTGTTTTATGTTTCGATCTAACTTGACACTTTCCGACAGTGGTATCACCTCCACCATAATCACTGCATCTTCCACCTCGTATAGCCAAAGAGTCTCATTGTTTTCCACTATGCCTAAAGGCAGACAGCGGATATGGGGTTTTCGTCGCCAGGCTACCTCATTCCACAATCCTCCTCTTTCCCAAATTCGATTATAAGTCCAACCTGCCGTCAGAAAAAAATACTTCATACCCCCTTGTTATTGGTGTCGTTTCTCTTCTATGCTAATAGGGGATAGGGGGTAGGGGGTGGGGTATGGGTGGGGGGTAGTGGGGGATTATGATTATAAGGCCTTACTGGGGTCAAGATTAGTAACAAAATTTTCAACAATCCCCGGAAGTAGAATTAAAAATCACGTAGTTTGAGTCTTTCAATATTCCAAAAAGCCCCACCTAGGGCAGAATATTGTATGCCTTGAATGCGATTTCTAACGGCGGCTAAAGAGTAGGGGTTTACTAGGTAAATAAGGGGTAGGTATTCGGAAGCAAGTTGTTGGGTTTGTCGGTAGATTTCCCTTCTTTTTTCAAAGTCTAATTCACTGGCTGCCTGGACATATAATTCCCCGATTTTTCTTTCCCAGTCGGCAACAACTCTCCCCTCAATTGGTTTTCTGCCGGGTTGTGGTTTTTGATTAAACAAGTGTAAATTGCCATCAGGAGACCACAAATTGATACCATCATTTGGCTCATTCCCTCCCGTGAATCCAATTATATGCGCTTCCCAGTCCAGTGTGTTAGTAAGTTTATCAACCAGTACATTAAAAGCAATAGGAGTAAAGTCTACTTGTATCCCAATTTTTGCCAAATCCTGTTTTATTTGTGCCCCCAATGCCTCTCTTATTTTATTGCCAGCATTGGTTAAAAGAGTGAATCTTACAGGGTTATTATCTGCATCTAAAAGTCTGCCATTTTCATCATATTTAAAACCCTCGGCTAGTAATAATTTTTTCGCCAATTCCGGATTGTAATCGTACCCCTTTATGGTAGGATCATAGAAGGGAGATTGCATGGAGATGGGGGAGTTTTGTTTTTCTCCCAAGCCTCGGTAGATATTATTAATCATCCTATCCCTGTTTATGGCATAGGCTACTGCCCGTCTGAAATTGACATTATTAAACCACTTGGACTTTATTGGCTCTACTAGGGGTTTGCCATCCCGATACCCCCTGTTCAAATTAAATGCCATAAAGGTCAACCCGTAGGCTGGCCCACCATTATAAATGGTAAAATCCCCCCTTTTTTCCTCCTTCTTTAACAAAGAAAAATACTCCGGAGAAACTGCTATTGAGTCCAAACTGCCTGAGCGAAATTGTAGTAAGGCTGTGTCGGTCGACTCCACAATTTCCCACACAATTTCCTCTATATACGGCAACTGATTTCCCTCTTCATCTTTTTCCCAGTAGTAGGGATTTTTAGTAAAAACAATCCTCTGAGATGTTATATATTCTTTTAGTTTATAGGGGCCATTAACTACTAGTTCCTCTGGCGGCGTATCTACACCCCAAAAGGATAGGAAAAGGGGCCTACCATCCCTGTCTCTTTTACGAATCTTCTCCTCTACAATATGTTTTGGTAAGATAGCTAAACCCGCACTTTGTAAAAAAGGCGCAAAAGGCTCAGAAATGGTAAACTTAACCTGACTATCACTGATTTTTTCCACCTTGGGAAAACTCCGACTTTTACCAATACGAAGACTGTCTCTCACATTAGTAGGAATTTCCGGGTTAAGATAGACATCATTATAGGTAAACACCACATCATCTACCGTTAAGGGATGGCCATCTGACCATTTTAAGTCTTTCCTAAGAGTGAAAATTATACTCAGTTTGTCATCCGAAATAGTCCAACTTTCTGCTAATGCTGGCAAGATTTCCCCCGTCAGGGGATTTTCCTTTACTAACCCCTCATAGGTTAACCCAAAAATGTTAGGAGATTCCTGAGACAGGGCTACATTAAAGGTTTTTGGATCACTTAATATTGCCTGTACAATTCTAGATTTACTATAAATGTTTCCCCGCCAGTTGCAGGAGTTGATGCCTACAACTATCCCAGCAAAAATTACTGCCAATATTATAGAACTTATTCTCTTGTTTTGTCTCCTATTAGCCGTCAATACCATACCCTAAATCTCTGTATAAAATTATAGTTTCCTATTTGGCATCCATCCAGTTACTCCCCACATGAGTGTCTACAACCAGGGGAATTTTTAGGGAAATGACACTCTCCATTGCCGCCCTGATTTTAGGCGTCAAACAATCAATTCTTTCAGAGGGTATTTCAAACACCAACTCATCATGTACCTGTAACAGTAGTTTGCCCCCTTCTCGGTTTAAGATTTCATCCACTGCTATCATGGCCAGTTTTATTATATCAGCACTAGAACCCTGAATAGGGGCGTTGGCAGCCGCCCTCAACATCTGTGCCGTTTGATTGTCCAATTTAATGGCTGTTAAATCAAAAGAATTAATGTCCCTGTTTTTCAGTCCTTTTATCACGTCATTGCTAAAATGAAAATACCTTCTTCTCCCCAGAATGGTAGTTACATAACCATTTATTATCGCCTCTTTCTTCACTCTTTCTAGGTATTCAAAAACCTTGGGGTATTTTTGATGATAAATATCAATAAATTTCTTAGCTGTGGCCACATCAACCCCAGTTTCCCGGGCAAATTTCTGCGCGCCCATTCCGTATATTATTCCAAAGTTTATCGTCTTGCCGATGTTTCTTTCTTCCGGAGTTATATCTTCCTTTCCCAAGAGGATTCTCGCCGTTACTGTGTGGATGTCCAGGTTATTTTTGTAGGCGTCTATCAGTCTCTCCTCCTCACTCAAGTGGGCCAGTATTCTTAACTCTATTTGGGAATAATCTGCACTTAAAAATAGGCATCCCTCTTCGGGTATAAATCCTCTACGAATCCTCCTAGAAAAGGCAGTGCGAATAGGGATGTTTTGTAAGTTAGGATTAGAAGATGATAGTCTCCCCGTGGCGGTTACTGTCTGATTATAATTAGTGTGAATTCTTCTAGTCTTGGGGTTAACTAGAGTGGGGAGGGCATCCACATAGGTAGACTTCAATTTGCTTAGGGTTCGATGTTGTAAAATCAACTCCACTACCGGATGGGCACCTATTAGTCTTTCTAACACATCTTGGTTGGTAGAATATCCCGTTTTGGTTTTGAGGGACTTGCTTTTATCTAAACCTAATTTTTCAAACAGCAACTCACTAAGTTGTCTCGGGGAAGCCAGGTTAAATTTACCTACTATGGCAAATATCTTTGTTTCAATTTCCTTCAACTCCCCTTCCATTTCTTCTGACAATTTTTGGAAATAATCTGTGTCTATTAACACCCCATTTGCTTCCATTTTTGCCAAAACGGACTCTAGTTTTAACTCCAGGTTGAATACCGTCTGCAATGAAGGTATTTTCGCCAACTCTTCCCGCAACTTTTCCGTGAGGTGGAAGGTCGCCAAAACATCCAAACCGCAATATTGTGCTACCGTTTCGGGGGATAAATGGGCAATCGTCTGGTTTTTATCTATTTTTAAGTCTCCATAATCCCTAGCTATGAAATCCAGCCTATACCTAACACATAAATTGCTCAGTTTATGGCTCTCTTCTGGTTGTAAAACATAACTTGCCAACATAGTATCAAAAACAACTCCCCTGAGAGTTACTCCGTGATGGAGTAAAACTAGTCTATCAAATTTGGTGTTGTGGAAAGTCTTCGGGTATTTCTCATCTTCAAGAATAGGCTTCAACTGCTGTTTTACTAACTCCCAATCCAATTGTTTTCTACTGGTGTGTCCCAGGGGTATATAAGCGGTATTTTCTAAACTCTTCCCCCAACAAACCCCAATACCGACAAGATTTGCATACTGAGTCTCAAGGGAGTCAGTTTCTGTATCCCAGGCAGTAAGTTTTGCCTCTTTGATATTATCTATTATCCGCGCAAGTTTAGGAAGTTCATCTACAACAATTGTGGCCGATGGTGAATTAGATTCACCCCATTCAAACAGGGACATTTGTTTACTACTATTCTCTGATTTTTCCTCCGTATTCTTATTAGCAACAACGCCACCCAACTTCTGTTGAATTTCGTCAATCCTTTTCAGGAAACTATGTAATTCCAACCGCTGAAACAGGGGAATAACTTTCTCCTGGGCAAATCCCTTTAGCCGAAACTCATCCCAAGAAAAGGATAAGTCGACACTGGTGACTATTCTAGCCAGGGATTGGGAGTGATATGCATCTTCCCTACCTTGGATTAACCTATTTCTAATTGCCGGTTTTATTTTGTCTAGATTATTATAAATGCCATCTAGAGTTTCATACTCACAAATCAGTTGACAGGCAGTCTTTTCCCCAATTCCCAACACCCCCGGAATGTTGTCAGATTTATCCCCACATAGGGCCCTATAGTCGACAATTTGATTTGGTTTTATCCCTAGCCTAGTCAGTACCTCTTTCTCGTGATATAGTTCATATTTTCCCCAGGTCTTATCGGCATATAAAACACTAATTTCCGCCTTGTCATTCACCAGTTGCCAAAGATCTCGATCTCCAGTTAGAATATAAACACGAAGGTTAGAATGGGCCCCCTTTGTTGCTATAGTGCCAATAACATCATCAGCCTCATAACCCTCTGCAGTTATAACGGGAATATTCAAAGCCCTCAAAACCTGTTGTAGGTTGGTAATATCCTCAAGGAAGTCGGAGGGGGTTTCCTGTCGATTAGCCTTGTAGTCGTTGTAGGTGGTGTGACGGAAGGTAGGACTTTTTACATCAAAAGCCACAGCCAAATAATGGGGAGAATAGGTGTTGATGATGGTAAACAGGGAATTGAGAAAACCAAAACAGACACTGGTAGGAATTCCATCAGAGGTGTACAGTGGCTTTTTTTTTCCCTTGGCCAGGGCATAGTAGGCACGATAGGCTAGAGAATGGCCATCTACAATTAACAATAGAGGTTTATCACTGTCACTCATGGGAGTTGGTCAGATTTATTTTATACACACTTGAATTTTACACGCCTACCGCTTTATATTTCCCGGCAAATTGTATAATGTTATTCTAACATGTTTTTACCATCTTTTCATTTTAAATTGAATATTTTTGGCAAAAATGTTATTAACAGAAGAACAGAAGATGGGGGGAGTATATTTAGATTTTGAGTATCCGGTGGTGGAGATGTTTCACTCGTTGCAAGGTGAGGGATTTTGGACAGGCACTAATGCCTTTTTTATCCGTTTAGCTGGCTGTGATGTATATTGTCCTTGGTGTGATCAGAAAGAGACTTGGTCAACAAGAGGACATCCATTATTGACTGTATTGGAAATAATAAAAGAGGCGAAAAATACCACAGCCAATGTTGTCATTGTAACCGGAGGCGAGCCATTACTTTACAATCTTTTACCCCTGACAAAATCCCTCAAGGGGGAGGGCTATAGAATCCACTTGGAAACATCGGGTAGTAGGGATTTAACAGGTGTTTTTGATTGGATTACCCTATCTCCAAAACCCTACAAAAAGCCGCTGGAGGCTATCTATAAATATGCCGATGAATTGAAGGTAGTGGTGGACAAAGAGTCTGATTTGATTTGGGCCGAATCAGAGGCGAAAAAAGTCAGGAAAAGTTGTTGGAAATATCTACAACCCCAGTGGAATAACAAGGCAAGTCAAGAGTTAGTTATTAATTACATACTGACTCATCCCCACTGGCGTTTAAGTCTTCAAACCCATAAGTTTTTAAAAATCCAATAAAGTGAAATCAGCCAACGGAAAAAAGACTATTACTATACCGCTGATTGAGGATAAATTCAGCAATAGTCAAATCGATGGGAGTGGTAACCTTGATATTTGTCTCCTCCCCCATTACTATACGTACAGGGAAACCACATTTTTCCAGGAGGGAGGCATCATCAGTCACCTGCCACCCCATTTGTAAACCGCGCTCATGACATCTCTTCAACAATTTCACATCAAAACCCTGAGGAGTCTGGGCCGCCCAAAGAAAATCCCTTACAGGCGTATCAGTAATCAACAAGTCAGAATTAACCACCTTAATAGTATCCTTCACCGGGACGGCCGCAATCAAGGCCTGACAGTCATGCAGGGCTTCCGCACAACGATTTAACAGTTGGGGGGTTACCAAACACCTAGCCCCATCATGAATTAAAACCTTATCTGCCTCCTGGGGCAGGGCCTGTAAGCCATTATAGACTGACTGTTGTCTAGTTTGGCCCCCCTGAATCAACCGAATAGGTTTTTTAGGCTTAATTTGTGCTATAATCTCCTCAAAGAATGGGAAGTCGTGACTTTGACCCATTATTCCTATCCATGTAATTTTTTCTGCCGCCTCTGCTGCCAGAATAGTCCAGGCTAATAGGGGTTTGCCCTTTAATTCTAAAAGAAGTTTGTTACGGGGGCTACCCATCCTCTTGCCCATTCCTGCTGCTGGAATCAACAAGTACATAGTCTTTCCTGTTTAATTTCCTTCTAGAGTATCCTGTTACATTGTTTGTTCCTTGTCAATATATGTCTTCTTCCCTACATGATTATCTTGCCAAGTCTCTAGAGACAATAAAAAAGGCCAACTGGTATCGCCAAGAAAAACTAATCAGTAGCCTTCCCGGCGGGGTAGTAGAAATAGAAGGGCGACTATTAGTAAACTTTGCCAGTAACGATTATCTCGGTTTAGCCGGAGACGCACGTGTTATTGAAGCCGCCACCCAAGCATTATATAAGTATGGCACAGGTAGCACTGGTTCCAGATTATTAAGTGGGCATAGGAAACTACATGAGGATTTAGAGAAAGCCATTGCCTCTTGGAAGAGGACAGAAAAAGCATTAGTATTTAGTTCAGGTTATAGTGCTAATATAGGCACCATTTGTAGCCTGGTAAAAGGGAGAGACTTAATACTAGAAGACGAGTACAATCATTCTAGTCTGAAAAACGGGGCTAAACTTAGTCAGGCTAAGATAGTCAGCTATAAACACTGCGATTGTGCCGATTTAACCGAAAAACTCTCCAAATTGAGGCCAAAACATCGTCACTGTCTCATTGTCACCGACAGTGTTTTCAGCATGGATGGCGATTTATGTCCTCTTCCAGAATTGATAGCCATTAGCGAGAAATTCGACTGTTGGCTTTTGCTCGACGATGCCCATGCTACGGGTGTCTTGGGAAAAACCGGGGCAGGCAGTGTGGAACATTTTGGCATAGACGTTACAGGAAAAAATATTATCCAAGTAGGTACTCTCAGTAAAGCCATAGGGAGTCTAGGGGGGTATGTAGCTGGTAGTGCCCTTCTTATCGACTTTCTCCGCAACCGCTGTCCCACTTGGATTTATACTACTGCCCTTTCCCCTGCCGACACTGCTGCCGCCATAGCCGCCATAGAAATCATCCAACAGGAGGCCAACAGGAGGGAACAGCTGTGGCACAATATTAACACCCTCAAACAGATATTCCGGCGTCTCCAATTACCCACACTCCCCTCAGACTCCGCCATTATTTGTCTCAAGTGTCACAATCCCCCCCACGCCCTACATCTCAGCCTCCAGCTACAGAAAGAAGGCTTTTTCGTGCCTGCCATTCGTCCTCCCACAGTGCCCACCAGTCGTCTTCGTTTTTCCGTCATGGCCACCCATCTGCCACAACACTTCCAACAGCTTGCATCTGTCTTATCCCATTTTCCCCTTTGAATCCCTGTTGGGTTTACAATTCCGCCTCCTTTACATTTCTTATCTTTACACTTCTTAGTATTTTGTCACAAGGTAGAGTATTTTATGGTAGGATGGGGGGTGTAAAGGTAAAAGGGGCGGTAGGCGCAGGTACTACCAAGGCACTTGGGCTGCGAATATTTTTGTTTAAAAAGTATTGCAACTAGAGGGGTGGTGGGAGAAAACACTAGGGAGGGAAGGGGAATAAAGGAATGACCAGGAGGGGTAGGGGTAAGATTTATTTCCCGTTTGACAGACTGTTATAAGTGCTAGAGACAAAAGGGTGATCGGGATAAGGAGGTCGTCAGACAAATAAAACCCTTGAGACAGGCAAGAAAAAAATGGAGGTAAGCGGATTCGAACCGCTGGCCTTCACAATGCCATTGTGACGCTCTACCAACTGAGCTATACCCCCTTGAGACGTAGATATTTTCTAGTCAGTGAGGTGCTGCTTTTCATCACAGGCACATTTGACATTATAAAACAAAATGGAAAAAAAAACAAGTGTGAAGGTGTGGGGGGGGGTGGGGCATATCTGCAGTGGGAGCAGAAGATGGGATAAGATGGAGTTAAATGTAAAGAAATCTTACAAAAGGGGGAAATATGTTCCTATTTGGCCAAAAAGGGAAAAAACTAACTATGCCCAAACCGGAAGAAGCATTGCCTGGAAGAAGCCAGAAGATGCCCATTCCAGCCAAACATTATGTTAACGGAAACCCCATGAGGCCGCCATATCCGGAGAATATGGAATTAGCCATGTTTGGGATGGGGTGTTTTTGGGGGGCCGAAAAAAGATTTTGGCAACTGGGAGAGGGCATTTATATAACGGCGGTGGGTTATGCTGCCGGTTATACCCCTAATCCCACCTATGAGGAGGTTTGTACTGGTCTAACTGGACATAATGAGGTAGTCTTGGTGGTATACGACCCGAAAATTATCCGTTATGAGACACTATTAAAAGTCTTCTGGGAAAATCATGATCCCACCCAGGGCATGCGTCAAGGCAACGACATTGGTACTCAGTATCGTTCAGGTATTTATACTTATACTCCCCAACAAAAAGAATTGGCAGAGAAAAGCAAGGCTATATACCAGGAAGAGTTAAGAAAAGCAGGCTATGGGGAGATAACTACAGAAATCCTGCCTGCACCAGAATTCTACTATGCTGAAGGGTACCACCAACAGTATTTAGCCAAAAATCCCAACGGCTACTGTGGTTTGGGTGGGACAAAGGTACCCTTCCCCTTAGAAAAATTACTGTCTTAGAGAGATAATAATAGGAGGGGGACTATTGATGCTTCCCCCCTATTGGCCATCTATGAGGCTAAGGCTACCTCAATCATTTGTTGCAATTCACCACTCTGGTATAGTTCAATCATAATGTCGCTGCCACCAATAAACTCCCCATTGATGTACACTTGGGGTATAGTGGGCCAGTTGGAATATTCTTTTATTCCCTGACGAATTTCATAGTCTGACAACACGTCGAAGGTTGTGTAGGGCACTCCCAATTGGTTGAGTATTTGTACTACGTTGTTGGAAAAGCCACACTGGGGCATCAACTTACTCCCCTTCATGAATACTACTATCTTGTCGCTATTAATAATATCCTCAATGCGTTTTTTCAATTCTGGAGTCATAACTGCTACTGTTTCCCTCTAGATAAGGCTAACGCTAAATCAAAGTACCACCACTTCCCCATTCTAACTGTTGAGGCTAGACCATGCAGAGGGGGTGTAAGTTTTCAAGGCTAAGGCATGAATTGCCTCACTCTGTAACTCTTTTTGTAGGGCGCTATACACCAGCTGGTGTTGTTGTACTTTAGTTTTCCCCTCGAAGGCTGATGAGATTACAATTGCTTCCAAATGGTCACCTGTGCCTGTCAAGTCTCTAACTACCACTTCCGCGTCGGGGATTTTTTGTTTGATAGTATTTTTCACTTGTTCTAAAGTCACCATAATCTATCCTGGGTTAGTTTTTAAACAATCGCCAACAATTCTTATCATATCTTAATATCTTGTCTCAGTTGGGGTTATCTAGAGGCACTTTGACAAAGCCAATCTCATATAATTGTTGATAAGACTTCTTGCCCAACTCGCTAGTGGGGTTTTGAGAGCGTATAATCTGAATCAGAAGGGGTATTGCCAACTCTGGTTTGTTTTGTGCCCTATGTACTAACGCCAGTTGGTAGGTGGATTCGTCTCGCAAATTAGCGGTTTCTAGAGCGTCTCGTCTCTGTTGTTCCGTGATACGATTGTTTATACCAGAAAAACTCTCTGCCAGTTGGAGATGGAAATTAGATAGCTGATTGAAGACACGTCTTGCCTGTTGTAATTTTGTTGCCGCTAAGTCATAATTCCCCTTTTTGATTGCCTCTTCTGCCTCCCGCATCAATTTTTTCCCTCCTTCCAGACTCAGTAGGGTATCTGTGGGGGTGAGAGGGGTTACAATATTCTCCTCCTCCAGATTTATTTGGGGATTTCTGTTAAGGTTTTGACTCATCAGTGGTTGTGTTTCAGCCAGAGAGGTAGGAATAGACACTAGACTAACTGCCACTCCCACTATTGACGGCAAAATACCATTGAATTTCATCAGTGCAAACCACTTGAATTAGACTATTTTCCTGCCAAAAAATTCTACAGGATTTTTACATCAAATTTTGTATGCAACAAAGGGGTGTTCAATTATTTTTCTGGCTAGACTGATACTAAAAAACTGGTAGCCATGGGGGTTTCCCTTTATGACTTGAAAGGGGAAATCTGGTTCCCCTAGATGGTTTAATACTAATATAGCTTCTTGAAAATCCTGTCCCTGGCTATACTGACTGACAGTGACAACGGTTTTCAATCCTGCTGCTACTGCTGCTTTTAACCCCTGTTGAGTATCTTCTATGGCAAGACATTCCCTTGGGGAGAGATTGAGTTTTTCCAAGGCTAACAGGTATATATCTGGAGAAGGCTTTTTGTTGGCTACCATGTCTCCCGCCGCTATCACCTCAAACCATCCTTTCTCTTCGGGGAAAAGGGTTTCCAACAAGGCTTTGACATTGTCTTCACTGGCGGTGGAAGCCACAGCCAATTTTATCCCCTCATCTTTTGCCTCTCTTATCAGACGTTTTACTCCTATTCTCAGGGGAAGGGAGTGGTTTTCTAGGATTTGACGATAATAACGATTCTTTAAAGAATGTAACTCTTTTATGAACTCTTCTAGGGGCTGGTCAGGGGCAAAGGATGGTTGATAATGGGATATATAATGCTTAATTCTCTCCTTGCCACCCCCTATTTCTACGAGACTGCCATATAAATCCACATCCCAATGCCATGGCAACCCCTTTTTCGCAAAAGCCAAATTAAATGCCACCCTATGTCCATCTTTTTCTGTTTCTGCTAGTGTACCATCTACGTCAAAAATCAGTGCCCTTAGACTCATATAAAACCCTTTTCTAAAACCAAGTCACCATTATAATAGGCCACTTACATTCCACATTTAGACTTCTCCCTACGGATTTTGGCTTCCAGAGAGGGGGTAACGCCCAATATTGCCTGACTGTATAGGTATTCAAACTCCCTTGCAAAATTGGCGGCTACAACAGAGTTGTAGATAACCAAGACTGTTTCATCATTGATATAATTTGCCGCATCGGACCAATTGTGAGAGCCAGTTATTACTATATAATCGTCGATGATAGCGAATTTATGGTGTAATTTATCTCCCTTAGCCAGACTAGGTATTCCCACAGTCGTAACGGGGTTTTCCCAAGGATTATTTCCTTTTTCATACTGGCATTTGTTTGGCAAAGCTACTCCTAGCAAATCTAAACCTTCACTATAATAGCGGTAGGCAAAACCTGGGTCAATTAATGTTCTAATTTTTACCCCTTTGATATGTTGTCTTTCTAGGGTATCAGCTATTCCTTGATCACTGAACACAAACAGGGCAATATCAATGGAATTGCCTGCTTTTTCCAGTTGACTTGCTATGAAGCCATTACTAGTATATCTCCAAAAAGTATTGCGGCTGTTGGGGGAAAATTTTGCCAGCACAATGCCAGTACCAATTTTAACCATCCTGTATCCCCTTGCCGGTTTTTTAACCCCAAAAAGACTATCTTCCTTGCCTCCGACGCCATCTCCCCACATATAGTTGAATTCCTCTGTGAAAACCTTGGCCAATTCCGGACTATCAATTAATATTAAATGGTTAGCATTCCCCCTAGTTTCTGGATTTTCCCCATCCCCATGTATGTCACTGGTGGTAAAATTAGCCGAGCCTGTTATTACTTTTTTCCCATCGATTACCACAAACTTATGATGCATTAATCCGCTTCCCTTCGAGCCGTCTTCCCTGTCGTCGATTATGGGGATATTGTTTCTTTTTAAAATAGCTAAACCGTGGTTTTCTGGTAATCCTTCAAGAGGAAAATTATAGAGGTTTTCCAAAACTATTCTAACTTTTACTCCTTGTTTTCTTTTTTTTACTATTGCTTCCGCCAATTGGGGGAGATTAAACTCCTGCACAGCTATATCTATGGAGTATTTAGCAGAATTTACCTCCCTAATCAGCACTGATTCCAAGTCATCTCCGAAACGTTTTAAATTGCGATATTTTTCAGTGTATTCTTTACCCCGGGCTTGGTTGTGATTAAAATAGACTTGAATGTATTTATCCTGAGGGGGAGGCAGTGGTTTTACCGGCGGCTGACTACAGCCTCCTAGGGAAAAAAAGGTAAATGCTATTGCCAAATAGATAGAATTTTTAAACATGTTAGAAGGCCAATCTAGAGAGGGTGTTTTCTAGAAGGAGGGGAAACCGCTGATAGTATTTCTGGTTTAGAGGAGAGGGATGCGGTAACGGGTAGATTGTCACTGGCTTTTGGTGAATATTTCCCTCCTCGTCTTTGGCGGAGATAGTTAGACTAATACTTTTTTCATAACGAGAATCCCCCTGATTCCAAAAAGCATCAAATTCCTCCTTGAAAGTAGCATATTCTTGAAACCATTTAAAAGCCTCAGTGCCTAGAGTAATTATCTGATTTCCCCGCCAAAATATCACCAACAACTGCTCTATAAATGGTCGAAATCTCTGTTTTACCTTCAGACTATATGCCTTGTTTTCTGGGGGCTTATAAGGTACAGTGTTGGTTAAGATAACATGGTTTTTGATGGAGGACAATTCCTCTTCGTTTTGTGGTTTTCTCTTATACAATGCCTTAAAGAAACCTCTTCTTACCATGCTACCTGCGGCGCCAATCAGAGGCTGTCCCGTTCTGACTTCATCTCGGCCTAAATCCCTCCCAAAAAAACAAATAGTACTCCTTAAATTGCCAAAGTATAGTATGGGCTCAGTTGGGTTTTTATTGTACTCCCGATAAGTGGCAAGGTCAATGGGAAATTCCTCTCTCTCTGCCTCCTCCTTAATTCGTTTTATTAGCCATTCTATCGTGCACATTTCTTGCTATTTCACGCCATTTTATACTATCTTAAGGCAATTATTACCATTGTCTAAAAAGTAATGCTAGTACAATTCTAACAGAAAAATAGAATATTATAAAAAAATGCGGGGATTTATAAGAAAAGAATAGGCAGAGAATAGGGTCACCAAAAAATAGACCGTAGGGGAGAAAAACTAGTTAACTAAAGCCTCAAATAAAGCCTTACCATCGGTAAAACCGAGGAGAATATCACTAGCCCTTTCAGGATGAGGCATCATGCCCAACACATTTCCCTGTTTGTTGGTGATACCGGCAATATTATGAAGGGAACCATTAGGATTATATTGGGGGGAAGTGTCCCCATTTTGACTACAATATCTAAAGAGAATTTGACCATTGTCTTCCAACTGTTTGAGGGTATCCTCATCAGCATAATAATTGCCCTCTCCATGGGCAATGGGCAAGCAAATTACCTGGTGTGGCTGATAGTTTTTCGTCCAGATGAAACGATTGTGTTCCACTCTAACATACACCTGGTCACAAATAAAGTGTAAATCCCGATTGCGAATCAGTGCCCCAGGTAACAAACCAGCCTCGGTGAGAATCTGAAAACCATTACAAATGCCTAAAACATACTTGCCAGCGGCCACGTGTTGTATAATACTCCTCATGACGGGGGAGAAGCGTGCTACGGCTCCACAACGAAGGTAGTCTCCATAACTAAAGCCACCGGGGAGGATAATCACATCCAAGTCGTCGATGTCGGTATCCTGATGCCACACCATACGGGTGGGTTGTCCGAGTAGGCCCCGTGTTACCATAGCTACGTCGCGATCGCAATTAGACCCAGGAAAGACTACAATGCCAAATTTCATGACTTCCAGCCTCTATAGGGGTGTAAACTCGAAACGGTAGTTTTCAATGACAGGGTTAGCCAATAGTTGCTGACACATCTGATGTAGTTGTTTATCTGCTTCTTCAGCGTCTTTGGCAGTCAAAACCAATTCAATGTATTTACCAATACGGACATTTTCCACCCCCTGATAACCCAGTTGATGCAAACCCGCTTCTATGGCAACACCGGCGGTATCCAAAACAGATGGTCGTAAAGTAATATAAATACGCGACTGGAACTTTTGAGTCATAAAGCGAGTGTGACCGATTAAACACTGTTTATTTTAGCGGATGGGGACAAAAAGACAATATCTCCCAATGGCAGACCCATGGAGGAAAATAGATGAAAATAATGGGGAATTGCTATTCTATAAGAAGAGGAGGTGAAACAGGAAAGAGCTAATCCACCACAAAGGAGGAAAAATGAGCAAAACAAAGGATAACCAACAAAACACCATGGCAAATACTTCTCTGACAGCCACAACATTCCACCCCCATAAGTCAGAAATCCAAGTCACCGAAACTCGTCCATGGGGCAGTTTTACCGTCTTAGAAGAAGGCCCTGGCTATAAGATTAAACGCATTGAGGTTAATCCCGGCCACCGTCTCAGCCTACAGATGCACTACCATCGTAGTGAGCATTGGATAGTAGTATCAGGCACAGCAAAAGTAATATGTGGAGACGAAGAGAAGATAATAGGGCCAAATCAATCAACATATGTGCCTCCTTGTACTCCCCACCGATTGGAAAACCCAGGGGTGATAAAACTAGTAATAATTGAAGTGCAAAACGGGGAATACCTAGGAGAAGATGACATAGTCCGTTTACAAGATGACTACGCCCGTCCACAAAGAGAAACTTGACAACAACGGGCAAATAGAGAGAAAATAATTCCTATAGTCTAACCCGCAACGGCATACCCCTGTAGGCTTCCAGCCTCCAAAAGAAGGCAAGCCTATTGACGTAGGCCCCATGCGGGCTTGTGATTTTAATGGCCGGCCCCAATCCTCAACCCCCCATGGTTAACATAACACAAAGGGCACTAGCAGAATTAAAAAGACTAAAAAGTAGTCAGCTAAACCAAGAAAAGCCATATCTGAGGGTGGAACTGGTAAAGGGTGGTTGTCTGGACTACATTTACAATTTAAGGTTTGACTCCCACATAAAAGACTCAGATGTAACCCTAACCCACCCCTCGGGAATAACCATCGTTACTGACTATGACAGTTACCCCCACGTGGAAGGGCTAACAATAGACTACCTGGAAGACTTAATGGGGGGCTCGTTTCAATTTAAGGGTGTTACTATGGCACGACAATGTACCTGTGGACTGTCATTCTGTCTGGAAAACGGGACTGGAACCACGGAAAAATCCTAAAGGGCGAGAAAAAGAACTGTTGACAAGCCTTCCGGAAATAGGATATGATAGGGGATTGTCACTGGTAGCATTATACTAGGGGCAGGATATATTCGTATATACGGAAGGCAGTAGAAAAAAAATCGTCTCATGCCAACAATACAACAACTAATACGCCAAGAGCGTATAAGGGTAAAGAGAAAAACAAAATCACCGGCACTAAAGGGATGTCCCCAACGTAGAGGTGTTTGCACCAGAGTATACACCACAACGCCCAAAAAACCGAACTCAGCCCTGAGAAAAGTGGCAAGGGTGCGTCTAACCTCGGGATTCGAGGTGACGGCATACATCCCGGGGATAGGACATAACCTACAAGAACACTCGGTAGTATTGATAAGAGGGGGAAGGGTAAAAGATTTGCCCGGTGTAAGATACCACATTATTAGGGGAACCCTCGATGCTACCGGGGTAAAGGACAGAAAACAAGGACGTTCTAAATACGGGACAAAACGTCCTAAGTCCTAAACAATCAAAGATAAACAAGAGCTTTCCATGGCAATATAGCAATAGGGAGGAAGAGGTAAAGGTTAATGTCTCGCAGAAAAAGAGCTAAACCAAGAGAAGTGCCACCAGATCCGGTATACAACAGCCGCTTGGTAAGCATGGCTATAACCCGGATTATGAAAGACGGAAAAAAATCCCTGGCATCCAGAATCCTCTACGATGCCTTTAAGCTCATATCCGAAAGAACTGGTGGCGACCCGGTAGAATTGTTTGAGAAAGCAGTCAAAAACGTCACCCCCCTTGTGGAAGTAAAGGCAAGAAGAGTGGGGGGCGCTACATACCAAGTACCAGTAGAAGTGCGTCCAGAAAGAGGGGTAAGTCTAGCCCTCCGTTGGATAGTCCAGTTTGCCAGGAAAAGAAGCGGCAAAACCATGTCCATGAAATTGGCCAATGAAATAATGGATGCCGCCAATGAAACAGGAGGGGCAATTAAGAAGAAAGAAGAAACCCATAAAATGGCTGAGGCCAACAAGGCTTTTGCCCACTACCGCTATTAAGGCCATTAACCATTTTAACTATCAAGGAAGGCCGTGGCCTAAACCATTATCTAGTTCTACCAGTTGCCCCCCTTTTTGTGTGTAAAGAAAAGTGTAGAATTGTAATGGAAGCATAAGTGGATTCGCTCATAGGAGGTAGTTGTGGCTCGTACAGTCCCCCTGTCGAAAGTCCGTAATATAGGCATAGCCGCTCACATAGACGCGGGCAAGACAACGACAACAGAAAGAATACTCTTTTACTCCGGCGTAGTCCACAAAATGGGGGAAGTCCACGAGGGAACCACTGTAACCGACTGGATGGAACAAGAGCGGGAAAGGGGAATCACCATCACCGCCGCGGCTATCAGTACTAGCTGGCGTGGACACAAAATCAACATCATAGATACCCCAGGACACGTGGATTTCACCATTGAGGTGGAGCGCTCGATGCGAGTGCTAGACGGGGTGATCGCTGTATTCTGTTCTGTAGGGGGAGTACAACCTCAATCGGAAACGGTATGGCGACAAGCCGATCGTTACCGGGTGCCCCGTATTGCCTTCGTCAACAAGATGGACCGCACGGGCGCTAACTTCTACAAGGTATACCAGCAAATCAAAGAGCGGCTAAGAGCACCAGCTGTACCCATCCAAATACCTCTGGGCAGTGAAGATAATTTCCACGGCGTAGTGGATTTAGTTATACAAAAAGCTTACATATACAAAGACGACCTAGGGAAAGACATAGAGGTAACAGAAATACCGGAGGATTACAAAGATAAAGCGGCGGAATACCGCAATATCCTGTTGGAAGCCGTCGCTGAGTTGGATGAGCAGTTGTTGGAGAAATACCTAGCAGAAGAAGAAATCACCCCAGAGGAACTCAAGGCTGTCATCCGCAAAGGCACCATCGCCGGCCAACTAGTGCCAATGCTCTGCGGCTCGGCCTTCAAAAACAAGGGCATTCAGCTACTTCTAGATGCGGTGGTAGACTACCTGCCAGCCCCAGATGAAGTAGCAGATATTAAAGGGGTACTACCAGATGGAACAGAGGCAACCCGTCGTTCCAGTGACGACGAGCCCTTCTCCGCTCTGGCATTCAAGATAGCCGCTGACCCCTTTGGCCGTCTCACCTTCCTGCGAGTGTACTCCGGTGTACTAACTAAGGGCTCCTATGTGTACAACTCCACCAAGAACATCAAAGAAAGGGTATCCAGACTCATAGTACTCAAAGCCAATGAGCGCATTGAGGTGGACGAGTTACGAGCCGGAGATTTGGGGGCAGCCATTGGCCTGAAGAAAACTACCACCGGTGACACCCTCTGCGACGAAGAACACCCCATTATCCTAGAATCCCTTTACATCCCCGAACCGGTTATCTCCGTGGCGGTGGAACCAAAAACCGTCCAAGATATGGACAAGCTGTCCAAAGCCCTTCAGTGTCTCGCCGATGAGGACCCCACCTTCAGGGTTAAGGTGGATCCAGAAACTAACCAAACTGTGATCGCTGGGATGGGTGAACTACACCTGGAAATCCTGGTAGATCGCATGTTGCGGGAGTATAAGGTAGAAGCCAATGTGGGACAACCACAGGTGGCATACCGAGAAAGCATCCGCAAAAAAGCAAGCGCTGAGGGCAAATTCATCCGTCAAAGTGGTGGTAAAGGTCAATATGGTCACGTGGTAATCGAGATCGAACCCGCAGAAAGGGGCAGCGGTTTACAGTTCGTCTCTCAAATCGTGGGTGGGGTAATACCTAAGGAGTTCATCCCCGCTGTGGAACAGGGAGTAAGAGAAGCCTGTGAATCAGGGGTCATCGCCGGCTACCCGGTAATCGATCTTAAGGTGACCCTGTTGGATGGCTCCTACCACGAGGTGGACTCCTCGGAAATGGCCTTCAAAATCGCCGGTTCCATCGCCATCCGAGAAGCCGTCCAAAAGGCCGATCCGGTACTCCTCGAACCCATGATGAAAGTGGAAGTAGAAGTGCCGGAAAATTACCTGGGCGATGTAATGGGGGACCTTAACTCCCGTCGTGGCCTCATCGAAGGCATGACCACCGAAAACGGCATCGCTAAGGTAACCGCTATAGTGCCCCTAGAAACCATGTTTGGATATGCCACCGATATCCGCTCTATGACCCAAGGGCGTGGCATATTCACCATGGAATTCAGCCACTATGCCGAAGTCCCCGGCAATGTCGCTAACAATATCATTGCGAAAAGTAAAGGAATTCTATAAATTAGTTAATTAGCCAAAAATAGGGAAACACAGCAAAAATGGCACGGGAAAAATTTGAAAGAAAGAAACCACACGTAAACGTCGGTACTATCGGTCACGTTGACCACGGCAAGACTACCCTGACTGCGGCTATCACCATGGTATTGGCCGCTCAAGGTCGTGCTAAGGCCAAAAGATACGACGAAATTGATGCCGCTCCCGAAGAAAGAGCACGGGGTATTACCATTAACACCGCCCACGTAGAGTACGAAACCGAAAAACGTCACTATGCCCACGTAGACTGCCCTGGACACGCTGACTACGTGAAAAACATGATCACCGGTGCCGCTCAGATGGACGGTGCTATCCTGGTGGTATCCGCCGCTGACGGCCCTATGCCCCAAACCAGGGAACACATCCTTCTGGCTAGACAAGTGGGCGTTCCCAACCTTGTAGTATTCTTGAACAAGGAAGACCAAGTAGACGACCCCGAGTTGGTGGAACTGGTGGAAATGGAAGTCCGTGACTTGTTGAATCAATACGGCTTCCCGGGGGATGAAGTACCCGTCATCAAGGGGTCTGCCCTCAAGGCTTTGGAACACATGACTGCTAACCCCAGCACCCAAAGGGGGGAAAATGAGTGGGTAGACAAGATCTACGAATTGATGGACGCCGTGGACGAATACATCCCCACTCCTCAGCGTGACGTGGATAAGCCCTTCTTGATGGCAGTAGAAGACGTCTTCTCCATCACCGGTCGTGGAACCGTTGCCACCGGCCGTATTGAAAGGGGCAGGGTCAAAGTGGGCGACACCGTGGAAATCGTCGGCCTCGGCGAAACTCGTACTACTACTGTAACCGGGGTAGAAATGTTCCAGAAAACCCTGGACGAGGGCATTGCCGGCGACAACGTGGGTGTACTGCTGCGGGGTATTCAGAAAAATGAAATTGAGCGGGGCATGGTATTGGCCAAACCCGGCACTATCACCCCTCACACCAAGTTTGAAGCCGAGGTGTATGTTCTAAAAAAAGAAGAGGGTGGCCGTCACACCCCCTTCTTCACCGGCTATCGCCCCCAATTTTATGTTCGTACAACGGATGTAACCGGTACTATTACAGACTTCACCGCCGACGACGGCAGCAAACCAGAAATGGTAATGCCTGGCGATCGCATCAGAATGACTGTAGAGTTGATAAGCCCCATCGCCATCGAGCAGGGGATGCGTTTCGCTATCCGTGAAGGGGGTCGTACCATCGGCGCCGGCGCCGTTTCTAAAATTATCGAGTAGTTGACTTTATAAACTACAGGGCGTGCCTATCATCCCCGTGCGCCCTTTTTTCTTCTATTGTTTTCCCTCCATTTTTCCATCGCACCTTGACAATTAAAAACAAAGGAGTGTTACTATGGCTACCCTGCAACAAAAAATTCGTATCCGTCTAAAGGCATTCGACCGTCGTCTGTTGGACACCTCTTGTAATAAAATTGTAGAAACCGCCAATAGGACCAACGCTAAACCAGTAGGCCCTATCCCACTCCCCACCAGACGTCGAGTCTACTGTGTGTTGCGCTCACCCCACATCGACAAAGACTCCCGAGAGCATTTTGAAACCCGTACTCATATTCGTATCATCGACATTTATCAACCTTCCTCCAAAACCATCGATGCCCTCATGAAGTTAGACCTGCCAGCAGGGGTTGACATTGAAGTAAAACTGTAAGGCTAATCGGTTGGGTTTACCTTCGCCAGCCCAACCCCCTTTAGCGAAACAGTTGATACAAAGACAGAACCAACTCCATTATAATTAAGAACACGATGTACCACTCCACCCGCAAACTGGCATTGTGTTTCAGTAACCCCAAAGCAGTTTCTGCTGTGCGGGATACCGACTGCAGTTTTTTCTCCAAAACCTGATCCCTTTCTCTAATCTCGTATTCACTCTCCAAACGCAAATATAGTCTTTCCAACTCCGGACAATCCCACAACAAGTCTGGCTTGTCAATCACCTCCACTCTCCCCATTACTTCATTCTGTATTAACAAAGTAGTACCAAGTAGCTTTAGTAATTCCCGCACTTGTTTGCGACTCCAGCTGGCATTTTGTAACCCCGTGGCAAAGGGTTCGATTCTGTCAAAAGCCGCGCTTGTCTGTTGTTCGTAGTGGGCTAAAACTACACTTTTAGCTAGCACGTCTGCCACTATCTGCAGACTACTGATAGTCAACTGCGGTAGGACAATATTGCCATTGACTACCCTGGCCATATTTTCCCCCTTGCCCTCCAATTGGATTTCCGTATCTTCCACCTCCGGTTTCTCAAAAGGCGAAGAAATAAGGGGCTTTAGGTTATTCAGAAATGTTGCCTCCTCAATGGGCTGTAGGTCAAATAAAACCGCAACCCCATAACGGAATAAAACTGCATATCCCGTCTCCCCGGCGGCAACTGTCAATGGATTGGTGGCTACTCGCTCAACATTTTCTAATGCCCTTAAGTCTATTCTTTGTCCTAAAAATAACGCCCTTACTTTGATTGTTTCCCTGTTAGCAAATATAGTTTCTTCCATAAAATTTTTTCCAGTTCTTCCATCTTAAAAATATAACAGCTCTCTCTTCCCTGCTCAAATACTTTTCCTCCCGCCCGTTTTCCTCTCAAAAAAATGAAATATAAAAGCATGACAATAAAACCAGTGCCACCTTTTAGAGCCTGCCTTATTCCCGAAACAAACCATATTTGAACCAAAAGTCTACAGTCGGCCAAAAATTTAAACCTAAAAATGAAGTTAGAAATATTTTAACCAAAAGAGGTGTATATCAGCCTATAACCACAGATTTAGGGGGAACAATTGGAGCTACTAGTGGTTTGAATATAGGGATAAGATTCTCATGGGCCAGGGCAAGGGAGGGAAAACCCACCTTGCCATAATCCCTGCCAGGGGTTAAGGGGAAAGTAGAATCAGGGGAAAGATGCAGAAAACAACCACCTGCTGCCAAGAGAATGGGATAGGCGCCGGCAATGTCCCAGATTTTCGGATTCGCCTCAATAGCCCCTAAAGTGGCACCACAAGCCACAGAAATTAAGTCGTAGCTGGTAACACCAGTAACCCTCACCTTACAAGGCAAGTGTTGTTTCAGCTTTTCCAGACTCCGGTTACACAAAGCTACTACATGATTCGGACTGGGAGTGGCTGAACTGGTATATATAGGAGTATTATTAAGATAAGCCCCCTTGGGGCCAGTTAGGCCCGTGTTGGCGAAGTAGTAGCCGTGGTAAGTCTGTCCAGTTTGAGGGAAATGCACAAAGCCAAATACTGGCATCCCCCGATACAATAGGCCTATGGAAATCCCCCAGATTGGTATGCCCCTAGTAAAATTGGTAGTACCATCAATAGGATCGATTACCCAACACCACTCATTGCTTGGCAAAATCTGTTCTGTCTCTTCAGTCAAAATCCCATGGGTGGGAAAGCACTGTTTGACAGCCCGTCTTAACTCGTCATCCGCCCACTTATCGGCTTTGGTTACAAGACTACCATCCGGTTTGCGGGTGGCTTCCACTCTTGCGAAATTCCTTAAGAGGGTTTCCCCCACCCTTTGAGTTACTTGTACACAGAAATTGTAAACCTGATACCAGAAATATATCATTTCTTCACCACTGTTGGCTGCTTGTTTATTGTCTTAATTTTTTCACCCATGGGTTCTCTTTCCTACAACCGCTAACATTTTACCATAGAGTTCTGGTTTAAGTACAATATTTCTTCCTAGATAAATACCATGAATCTATTTGCCGAGGAAAAAATCCTATTCAAACCCGTTTCTAAAGACATTAATGCCATACCTGTAATTTACGCTTTTCCCAGTGATTACTCTGTGGGAATCACCAGTCTAGGCTATCAATTGGTATGGGCAAATTTTTGCTTAAGAAAAGACGTAGATGTCAGACGTCTGTTTACTGATATTCATGAAAAACTACCCAGATTTCCAGAGCTGGTGGGGTTTTCTTTTTCTTGGGAATTAGATTATGTTAATATCTTCAAACTGTTAGAATATCTACACATTCCAATTACCAGTAAAGACAGAAATGACAACCATCCCTTGGTATTCGGAGGCGGGCCAGTTTTAACAGCAAACCCCGAGCCTTTTGCCGATTTCTTTGACATTATCCTCCTAGGAGACGCCGAGAATTTAGTAGACAATTTTCTTGACAGTTACCAGGAGGTTAGAAACGCCCCTAGGGAAGAAAAACTAGAATATTTAGCCACCAAACCGGGGATTTATGTCCCCAGTTTATATTCAGTGGAATATGAAGACAAAACAGGGAAAATAAAAGCAATAAAACCCGTAAATGATTCCCTGCCAAAGAGAATAGAAAAACAAACCTATAGAGGCAATATTCTGGCGGCATCTACAGTGGTAACCCCCAGGGCAGCCTGGGAAAACATTTACATGGTAGAGGTGGTGAGAAGTTGCCCGGAAATGTGTCGTTTTTGTCTGGCAAGTTATCTAACCCTTCCTTTCCGGGTAGCCAGTGTAGAAAATTCTCTTATCCCAGCCATAGAAAGAGGATTAACCGTGACTAATCGTCTGGGATTATTAGGGGCATCAGTCACTCAACACCCCGAATTTGAAGCCCTAATAGACTATTTGAGCCAACCACAATTTGACAATGTTAGAGTAAGTATAGCCTCAGTACGTACCAATACAGTAACAGAAAAACTGGCCAACTTTTTGACAAAAAGAGATACTAAGTCCATCACTATTGCCATGGAAAGTGGCAGTGAAAAAATTAGAGAAATTATCAACAAAAAACTCACTAACCAAGAGATTATCCAAGCTGCAATAAACGCCCAGGCAGGAGGGTTAAAGGGTATAAAATTCTACGGAATGGTGGGGTTACCCCAGGAAGAGTATGAAGACCTCGATGCTACAGTAGAAATACTTAGGGCCGTCAAAAAGGCTGCCCCCAGTCTTAAAATTACCCTAGGCTGCAGTACATTTGTGCCCAAGTCTCATACGCCATTTCAATGGTTTGGGGTAAGCAAAGATGGTAACAAAAGACTACAGTATTTAGAGAAAAATTTGAGGAAGATAGGGGTAGATTTTCGGCCAGAAAGTTACAATTGGTCAGTAATCCAAGCCCTAATTTCCAGAGGAGACAGACGTTTAAGCAAAATACTACAACTTACCCGCAATTATGGTGATAGTCTAGGGAGTTACAAAAGGGCATTCAAGGAATTAAAAGGAGAAATACCACCCCTAGAGTACTATGTATACGAAAACTGGCCGATAGGACAAGTACTACCCTGGCAACACATAAAAGCCGCCCTCAGTGAGGAAACATTGGTTAAACATCTACACCAGTCCCTCTCGACCCCTTAGAATGTTTGGTAGTGAAGTTAAAGGAGAAATATCTATGAGTGATCTAATAGCTATAGCCTATGATGACATATTTAAGGCAGAAGAGGTAAGATTGACACTGTTCAAACTACAAAGAGAACACCTGATCGAACTAGAAGATGCCGCCGTAGTCATAAAGACTGCAGACGGGAAGGTAAAACTGAATCAGTCTATCAACCTAGCGGCGGCAGGGGCGGCAAGTGGCGGTTTCTGGGGGCTGCTAATTGGCACCCTTTTTTTAGTGCCCCTCCTCGGGGCAGCGGTGGGGGCAGCCACTGGAGCAATTAGTGGGGCTTTGAGTGACATTGGTATTGACGATGAGTTCATGCGAGAATTGGGGGAAACTCTGCAACCCAATACCTCCGCCCTGTTTATTCTAGTCAAAAAAGTAACCCCCGACAAGGTGTTAGACGAAATTAGCAAATACGGGGGGAAAATATTACGCACCTCCCTCAGCAAAGACGATGAAAGACAATTACAAGAGGTGTTAAATAATCGTGGGCTTAAACCCTTAGACACCTCTTCCAGCCAACCAGGTGCGTAAGAATTACACTACTGGTATCTGTTGAGAAGCCCCTCCAAACCCCCAGGATAACCAGCACCAACCGCCCTTACCCGCCAGTCACCGTTGTCCCTGTATATTTCAGCCATAACTACGGCGGTTTCCGTGGAGAAATCCTCATCTAAATCATAACGGAGGATTTCCTCCTTGGTTTGCACATCCACAAGACGGACATAGGCATTTTGTACCTGGCCAAAATTTTGTTTCCGCTTATCTGCCTCGTAGATAGAAACGGCAATAACCATTTTAGCTACCTCGGGAGGTACTTTGCGCAGGTCAATGATAATACCCTCGTCATCCCCCTCCCCTTCACCAGTGCGATTATCCCCTAAAAGTTTAACCGAGTGATCTGGATCGGGACTAACTAGGTTATTGTAGAAAATAAAATGTCTATCGGAGACCAGCTTCTCATCTTGCCCTAACATAAAGACTGACACATCTAAGTCAAAGTCTGCCCCAGTGGTGTTGTTGACATCCCATCCCAAGCCAACAAACCCCGCCGTCAAACTGGGTGCGGCTTTGGTGAGGGAAATCCCTTCTCCTTTCTTCAAAGATATAGCCATATACCAACCCCAATTATGAAATTCAATTATGAAATTTAGTGAACTAGTTGCCAGGCTATCAGTTCAAAATAACAGTTTACAGACCAATCCTGATTGTAACCCAGAAATCACCCACCTGGCGTCCCTGGAAGAAGCAGATGCCAATAGTCTAAGTTATATTGAAGGAGCCAAATACGCCTCTTGGATTAATACCACCAAGGCTTCCGCCCTGATTTTGCCAAAAGAGGCCAATTCACTGCAAAAGAAAGCCACCGCCAGAGGTATTGCCTGGTTAGCCACCCCCAATCCCCGTTTAACCTTTGCCCAAGCCCTTAACCTATTCTACCAACCCTTTAAACCTCAACCCCAAATCCACCCCACAGCAGTAATTGCCGAGGGAGTAGAATTGGGAGAGAATGTGTCCATCGGCGCCCATGTGGTGATAGAGAAGGGGGTTAAAATTGGCAACGATGTTTGCATCTTCCCCAATGTGGTTATCTATCCCCATGTAGTCATTGGCCCCCGTACTATCATCCATAGTAACGTTACCATTGAAGAAAGGACACAAATCGGCGCCGATTGTATCATCCACAGTGGTGCTGTAATTGGTGGTGAAGGTTTTGGCTTTGTGCCTACCCCCGAAGGCTGGTATAAAATGCCCCAGTCTGGCTATGTGATTCTGGAAGACGGGGTGGAGATAGGATGTAATACCACAGTAGATCGTCCCGCTGTCGGTGTTACTCGTATTGGCAAAAATACAAAACTCGATAACCTCGTTCATGTAGGACATAACGTTACCATCGGCGAAAATTGTATTTTAGCCGCCCAGGTAGGACTAGCAGGGGGTGTCAGAATCGGCAATCGCGTTATTCTGGCCGGTCAAGTTGGTGTTGCAAATCAAGTACAAATAGGTGACGGGGCAGTAGCCTCCGCCCAAACAGGCATCCATAACCATGTTAAACCAGGAGAAGTAGTTTCTGGCTCCCCCGCCGTCAGCAACAAGTTATATCTAAAAGCCTCGGCCATCTACAAGAAATTACCTGAAATTTACGAAGCCTTTAAAAAACTAAAGAAGAATCTTTAAACCTTTTCAATAGCGACGAGCCCGTTAGAAAACAACCATGAAAAATCCTGGCTACCATGATAGTACCCAAGACAAAATTGGGTATTCTACCCACAAAGCCCACAAAAAAAACACTAGCCCAAATTACAGAAATAACAAAAAAACAGAACCCATAAAGCCAAAAAAGAATAGCAAAAAAAATAGCCAAATGATAGACTGCAAGGAGATAAATATGCTAGCATAATAGAATAAGGTAGCAAAAATACGAAGAAAAAAAAAACACCAATTACCCCGTCTTGATTTAAGACCCCAGACAGTAGTATCCTTCTCTAAAATACCAATCAAAACAGCCTTCATTATGATGAACGACCAAGAAAAAAACACCCAAATAGCACAAGAAACAGAAATTAGGGAAGAGCAAGTGGCACCAGAAGCAACACCGGAAGTGGCAACAGAAAGTGCCGGTGCCACCACAGCCACGGAATCCCCAGAAACCACCACTACAGAAGGGGAAGCTCCACAAGAAAAGACAAAAGAAACTACACAAGAAACACAAGAGCAGCAGGAACTGTCACCAGATGAAAAAATTCAAAACCTAGAGGCAACTATAGAATCCCTAAAACAAGAATTAATTAGAACTAAAAACGAATTAGAAAAAACTACGGCGCAGTTACAAGCGGCTATAGCCCAATACAGAAACCTTCAAGCAGACTTCGACCGATTTAGAGAGCGCACAAGCAAGGAAAAACAAGAACTGGAATTCCAAGTGAAAAAGAGGGTAATTACCGCTCTACTACCAACAGTAGACAATTTTGAAAGGGCAAGGAGTCAAATTAAACCCGCCAACGACGGGGAAATGGCTATCCATAGAAGTTACCAGGGAGTGTACAAGACCTTTGTAGAAGGGCTCAAACAACTGGGCGTTTCAGCTATGCGCGCCGAAAATCAACCCTTTGACCCCAACTACCATGAAGCCCTACTACGGGAGCCTACAAATGAATATCCAGAAGGTACCGTAATTGAACAACTTACTAGAGGCTATATGCTGGACGGTGTAGTGCTGCGCCATGCCCAGGTAAAAGTGGCTGTGCCCCTGGAAACAGAATCAGCACCAGCAGAAAGCCAATCCCCTCCTGAACAACCCCAGGAAGAAAAGGGAGAGGAAAACAACTAACACCCCTCTAGGCTATAGCTACCTAAGCCACAGTTCACCCGCAAACCCTCTAGTCCAAAGCCAGTAGCAACTATGGGAAAAATCATTGGAATCGATTTGGGCACCACCAACTCCTGCGTCGCCTTCTTGGAAGGGGGCAAACCCATGGTAATCCCAAACCAGGAGGGGGCCAGGACTACTCCTAGTATCGTCGCCTTTGGCAAAAATAACCAACGGCTGGTAGGACAACTGGCCAAGCGACAAGCCGTCACCAACGCCGAAAATACCATCTACAGCATCAAACGCTTTATCGGCTTGCGATGGGATGAAACAGAAGAAGAAAGAAAACGGGTTACCTACAAGTGTGTTCGCGGGAAAGACAACACTGTCAATGTGGAAGTGATGGGGAAACAATACACCCCCCAAGAAATCTCCGCTATGATTCTCCAAAAACTCAAAACCGATGCCGAAACCTTCTTGGGAGAAGAGGTAACCCAGGCAGTAATCACCGTACCAGCCTATTTCACCGACGCCCAACGACAAGCCACTAAAGACGCCGGCACCATCGCCGGTCTGGAAGTGTTAAGAATCATTAACGAACCGACGGCGGCAGCCTTGGCCTACGGGTTGGACAAACAAAGTCAAGAACAATTCGTCCTGGTATACGACTTGGGTGGTGGCACCTTCGATGTTTCCATTCTCCAGATAGGCAATGGGATTTTTGAAGTTATCGCTACCGCCGGCAACAACCAGTTGGGAGGCGACGACTTCGATGCGGAAATCGTTAAGTGGCTGATTGAACAGTTTAAACAACAAGAGGGGATTGACCTGAGCACCGACAAAATGGCACTCCAGCGGCTGCGGGAAGCGGCAGAAAAGGCTAAAATCGAACTGTCTAACCTCACAGAAACCCCCATCAACCTCCCCTTCATCACCGCCGACGAAAGTGGCCCTAAACACCTAGAAGTAGAACTAACTAGGGCCAAACTAGAAGAGCTGATCGGGCACTTGGTAAGAAAAACCATTGAGCCCATGGAACAGGCCCTAAGAGACTCAGAATTGTCCAAGGACAAAATTAGCCGTGTGCTGCTGGTGGGGGGTAGTACCCGCATCCCAATGGTAAGAAGACTTATCGAAGAATATTTTGGTGGAGCAGTCCCCATAGATCGCTCCGTCAACCCCGACGAGGCTGTGGCCCTAGGGGCAGCACTCCAAGGGGGTATCCTCGGCGGTGAAGTACGCGACCTTCTCTTGTTGGACGTAGTGCCGCTGTCACTAGGCGTAGAGACAATGGGGGAAGTGTTCACCAAAATCATCGAAAGAAACACCACTATCCCCGTCAGCCGCACCCAGGTATTTTCCACTGCCGTGGACGGGCAAACCTCCGTTGAAATCCACGTGCTACAGGGGGAACGCCCCATGGCTAAAGACAACAAGAGTCTGGGCAAATTCCTTCTAACCGGCATCCCACCAGCACCCAGGGGCGTACCCCAGATAGAAGTCACCTTTGAGATAGACGTAGATGGCATCCTCAGGGTTTCCGCAAGGGACAAAGGCACTGGGCAAGAAAAAAGTATTGTTATCACTAATACTGGCGCCCTCAGCTCCGCAGAAATCGAGAGCATGAGAGAAGCCGCCCAGAAATACGCAGCCGAAGACCGTCGTCGTTTACAACTTGTCGAAATTAAGAGACAGCTGGATAGCTTGATGTATAGCTACCAGTTGATGTTAGAAAAAACCCCAGAAATAGTACCCCCCAGTATCCGCCGCGAAGTCCAAACCCGGGAAAAGGCTATCCTAGACGCCATCGAGGACTTTTCTATGCCCGTGGCGGAAGTGGAAAAAATGCTAGCCAGCTTCAGGGATTTGATTCTCAATATTGGCGCCCGCGCCTATGAGTCGGCCGCAGCACAAGATGCTACAGAAGTAGGTGAACAGCCTCCCCGCGAATCCACCACTTATGAGCCTCTGGATGAAGACGATGAATTCAAGAGTATTGAACAAGAAATCCTTACCGGTTTAAGTCAAATCTCTGAAGAGCCCATCAATGTAGAATTTGACTATGACAAGGATGAAACCATCACCGGCGACTATGAAGCAGTAGATTAGTTTGTCAGTTGCCCCTTTCTTATCAACTCCCCTGCCTTCGTTGCCCCCACCGGTGGCGAATACAGGTAGCCTTGTCCATAATGACAGCGAATCCTCTTTAAAATCTCCTGTTGTGTCTCCGTCTCAATCCCTTCCGCTATTACCTCCAGTGACAGGTTATGTGCTAAGTTCACAATAGCTTCCACAATGGGATTAGAAGATGAAGGATGGCTCAAAGGTTGGATAAAACCCTTGTCTATCTTCAAACAGTTAAACGGCAAATGGTGCAGGTAACTCAAAGAAGAATAACCAGTGCCAAAATCATCTAAACATATTTGTAGTTTCCTGGCTTGGATTTCTTCCAAAACGGCCTTGGCATGTTCGTAGTCTTTTACTAATACGCTCTCGGTGATTTCCAGTTTTAAAAGCCGAGGATCTACCCCCGTGGAATTGATAATTAGGTCAATCTCCTCCAGTAGATGGGGATGAAATAACTGTTTGCCGGAGACATTGATAGAAACAAACAGACCATAGTGGGGATATTCAGACTGCCAGAGGAAAGCCTGTTTTGCCGCCTCGGAGAAAATCCAATTGCCAAGGGTGACAATTAACCCCGTCTCCTCCGCAATGGGAATAAAATCCATCGGCGAAACAAAACCGTGAGTCGGATTATGCCAACGAATCAAAGCCTCAAACCCGGCAATTCTCCCCGTCTGCAAGTTGACAATGGGTTGATAGTATAATTCAAATTCCCCATTTTCTAACCCCCTCAACAACGACGATTCTAAAGTCAGTCTTTTTAGCAAGTCTTTATGCATTGCCGGCTTGAATATCTGGTAACAGTTGCCCCCCTTCTCCTTCGCATGATGTACAGCAATGTCTGCATCCCTTATCATTTCTTCTGCCGTCTCATGGCCACTATAACTGGTTGTAATTCCTACACTTACAGTCGACATTACCCTCTGCCCCTCAAACTCCGCATCTACAAAACAGTTAGAGACAATCTTTTGGGCAACATACTCCACTTCTTTTTCTGAATTTATATCTGGCAGAAATACAATAAACTCATCTCCACTAAAACGGGCTACCGTATCCTTCCCGGCAACACATCTTACTAGGTTATCAGCAATTAATGTTAACAATTCATCCCCAATTCTGTGCCCAAAACTATCATTTACCTTCTTGAAATTGTCCACATCCACCAACAAAACCGCACAAAATTGTTGAGGGTCTTCTTTGTTTAATTTTAAAAACTGTTTGATACGATCTAACAAGAGAAAACGATTGGGTAAGCCCGTTAGTTTGTCATAGAAAGCGTCATAGAACATCTGTTGTTCCATTATTTTTATATCAGAAATGTCCAAAATTTGTTGGATGAACTGAATAATTCTCCCCTCCTTGTTTCTCAAAGCCGTAATGTTAACTCTGGTATGAATCACACAGCCATTGCTTGCTAAAAAACGTCTCTCTTGACGGTATTGCTCCAAACACTCTGTGATAATTTTATGCTTGTATAAATGACATTTCTCCTTGTCTTCGGGATGACAAATACTCAGTTCATTCTTAGACAGCAATTCCTCCGAAGGATACCTCAGCAACTCGCAGAGAGAATTATTAACTTGAATAATTTGGCCATCTAAATTGGTAATCATCATGCCAGTGGGGGCAAGTTCAAATATGAGTCTAAATTCTTCTTCACTCTTCTCCAGGGCTTTTTGAGCATTCCTTCTAGTAGTAATGTCTGTAATTATGCCGTCAATTCTTAATTCTTTCCCCTCATTGTCATAAATTACTGTCGCCCTGTCTCTCACATACTTTCTTGTGCCATCTTCCAGGATTATCTCATACTCTATATCATGACTTTTTTCTCCCCCTCCTAACAAAGAAGTACTGAAGAGGTTGGCATACATTTCTTTCACCTTCTCCCTCTCCTTCGGACTTACTAAATCTAACCAGTATGTCCTCTTCTGAAAAATTCTACTCAGGGGCACATGGAATAATTTTTCCGCTGCTTGGTTTATGTATATTATTTGTAAAGTTTGGGGATGAATCGACCAAATTACATCATCCAGAGACTCAATAATACTATTGAGTCTTTCCCTACTTTCTCTCAAAGCAATACTAATTTGTTCGTTTTCTAACTCCCTTTCCTCACTGACAACAATATGTTTTACAGTATTAACTACAGAATCTAGCAAACTATTTTGGATTTCAAAGTTAGGCTTACTTTTGAGGCAAAATAAATGCAAAACCATGGCGTATTCTCCATTAATTTCTATGGGGAAACCCCAATATACACCCCCGGGCAAATCTAGGATTTTAGATTCCAGAAATATATCTTTGTTCGCCTCTTCTAGGGAAGAAATCATCCTTTTGTTGGCAATAGCTTTGGCAGTAAAATAACTGAGAAAACATTGAACACGAGGGGAAAATTCTTTTTGAGAATCCCTACTGTATCCGGCAATAATATTACATTTTTGTCCTAACAACTCCGAAAGAATAATCAAGTCGAAATGGCAAATGTCTGCTATCTTTTCAAAATAAAACTCTAGGATTTCCCGTAAGCTGTATTCCCTCATCTGGTTAAGCTGACTAATCAAGTTTAACTGGGCATTTACTGCCTGCAACTCCTCCTTTTGCCTCAGAAAGTTTTCTTTTAGTAAATACTCCTCTGTATAATCGTAAATAAGAAGGACTAATCTCCTGATATCTTGGAGAGAGATAGGAAAAATTTTGACTTCATTCCAGCCTTGGCTACCGTCTAAATCTACCTCTACAATCCGTCTTACACACTCTCCACCAGTAGACTCAATTAGTTGTCGGTATTGATTAGTAAGGGAATGACTAAACTTTTTCCCCTTTTCATTACACCAAACTAAAGAATAGGGAGGACTTGCATCGGTTATAATAACCCCAATATTATCCTGTTCAATTGCTTTTTGGCACAGGGTGAATATTTGTCTCTCAACCAGTTTGTCTATTTCCAGTTGGACAATTTTCACCAACCTGCTGATATTTTCTATTACCCTTTCGTTGATATTCCTTATGTCTCTGCTATAAAACCCAAGGATGTTTACATCACCACTAGTTTTTCCCTCAGTATAAAACAGAAAATTAACTCCCAGGGGAAACTTATAAAACAACCCCAGCCTCCCAATTATTTCACTTTCATAGTCTAAAACATAATTGCTGTTATTGGGAATATTATTCCACAAGTGGACAAGAGTTTTCAAACCCTTATCTATGGAGATAAAAATGCCTTCTGTTTCCTGCCAATGGCCAGAATGGGAAAAGATATAAAGACGTTTTCCTTCGGCTAACCCATAAGAAAAATAACACAAATCAAGATTATACTCATTGACGACTAATTCACAGGCATGCCGGAGAAATTCTAGAATGTCATTATCCCTATTGAGGCAATGGAAAACTGATAGTAAAAACCTGTCATCAGAATATTTGAGTCTCAACTCCTCCAAGATTCTCTCCAACTCCAAAACTCTATTTTTATAGTCAGTAACCGTTGCGACAGACACATAGTTTTTTTTAAAAAACCTTACAAGGTAAACAAGCCCAATGGCCAGGGAAGAAAATAAAAAGAAAACCAACAAAGAAGTAGGAGAAACACTCACCATCTTGACGGAGATATAAAGCTAAAATCCACGGGGAATAATAAAATTGAAAATATTAATTCTTCCTACTAGTAAGATACGGATTACACCCGGCATTGATGCAAAAAAAACCCAGGGAAAACATGGAGACAAACCGACCATTAAAAGAATCATTGATGCCACCGGCCTCTACTACTATTTTAGCTAATGGAGGAAAACAAGTGGGTTAAAGTGACAAATCTTGATAAATTTAATTATTCTGTGGATTGTTACTCCTTTCCATTGTCCATCTATGAGTAAAAAAACAGTTTGTATTACGATGGGTACACGGCCGGAAGCAATAAAACTAGCGCCGGTGATAAGATGTTTTCAAAGGGAGAAGGATTTAGAGACAAAGGTAATTTTAACAGGACAACATAGGGAAATGGTGACCCAGGTGATGGAATTATTTGGTTTGAAGGCAGATGCAGACTTGGAGATAATGCAAACAAAACAAAGCCTAGTAGACATCACCTGTAGAAGTTTGAGGGGATTGGAGAAGATATATAAGGAGATAAAACCGCAATTAGTCATCACCCAGGGAGACACCACCACAGCCTTTGCCGCCAGTCTTGGTGCATTCTATCATAAAATTCCCGTGGCGCATGTGGAGGCAGGATTACGCACAGACGACATTTATAATCCCTTTCCCGAGGAAGCCAACCGTCGTCTGATTTCTCAAATTGCCCAATTGCACTTTGCCCCCACCATGATAGCAGTAGACAATCTCAAAAAATCCGGGGTAACAGGGGAAATTCATTTAACAGGCAATACAGTCATAGACGCCTTATTATCAGTGGCTGCCAATAATCCCGCCTGCGACATTCCCGGATTAGATTGGTCTCAATACAGAGTATTACTTGTGACGGTACACAGAAGAGAAAATTGGGGAAAACCGCTAATGGATATTTTGCGGGGTTTAGAGATGATTCTCAACCGCCATAAGGATGTGGCCATTCTTCTCCCCCTACATCGTAATCCCATTGTCCGTGAGCCTATTATACAATACCTGGGTAATCATGAAAGAGTATTTTTAACCGAGCCCCTAGATTACGAACAATTAGTAGGTGCAATTAAGCGTTGTTTTTTCCTTTTAACTGACTCTGGTGGTTTACAAGAAGAAGCCCCCAGTTTAGGAAAACCAGTCTTGGTTTTACGAGAAACAACGGAAAGGCCAGAAGCAATTTTAGCTGGGACTGCTAAACTAGTTGGCACAAACCCTGATAAAATTCTGGAGACAGCCTCAGAGTTGTTATCCGATGAAGGCAAATACAGGATAATGGCAGAGGCAATTAATCCTTTCGGGGATGGTAAAGCCAGTGAGAGAATACTAGAAATTGTCAAGAAATATCTCAGTCAAGTCTCATAAACAATTGCCCTCTCCTGGTAGACAATTTCCGACTCCAATTCTCTGAAAATGCGGTAGTAATAAACCAATTCTTCTTCCGGGAATTTTTCTGGTAATTGGATAGCCATAATCTTAGAGAGGAAATCTCTTCTGACGGCACAGTTGCCCATTTGTAGCCAGATTTCCTCCAATATGTCTCGTTTTCTTTCCCAGAAATAACGATTTTTAGACTTGATTTTGCCCACGACAATATTGGTAGAGGGGTTAGAGAAAGGGGAGAGTATTTCCCTTAACCATTCTGACACCGGCTTATAGTTGGCCCTAAGAAAAACAACAACATGCGCCCCCGCCTCTTCCAGGGTTTTTCTTGTCTCTAATAATAGCACGTCCCTCCCACCTACTGTTAAGAGTTTATGGGGGCGACTGGGGAGAATTACCAAAGAGAAATTGGGTAAAAAATCAGACAATTACTCCTCCTATTTTTGTTTAGAAGGTATGAGAATTAAACGCCTGCCTCTCATTATGAATTGTAATTGTTGTCCCTCCTCGGTAGCGGTGGCATTAGAATTACTTTCCGCGGGGTTTCCAGCCCGAATAGAGGATTGATTTTGGGGCTGACTTGGGGTTAGATTGTTAGGGGGGGCACTAGTGGCACTGGGGGGGAAAGGAGGGGAGGTAGATTGAGGGTTGGGAGGTTGGGCATTTGGGGATTGGGTTGTGGGGGAAGAAACAGCAGTTTTTTTACACAGAGACTCCAGATTGATGCGACGGCCACTGGAATCAATTAGATAACAGGAGGGATTAGCAGAAACAAGAGTATCCCCCAGGGAAAAAAGGGCAAAACCGGAAACAATTAAGAAAAAACCACGGAAGGTTGTTGAATTGTTATTCATGGTGCTATCTTAAAAATAGAGCCTTTGTATCCATTATAGGGGATGGGTTAATAGGTTTTGCGGGGATGAAAATCTGGACAATTAATGGCTGATTCCGTATTAGCAATTTTGGGATTAACAGGGCATTTTAAGTGGAAATTGTAGGTGAAATACTGGCAACTAGTACAGGGTATTTGATGCATTTTTTGAGCGCGCTTATGGACATAGGCAATAAGAGAAATTACCTGCCAAAGCAGTAAGAGGAATAGGCCCCAGGCGGCGAGGGAGTAAAAGGGTTTGAGATAGGGGTTGTATTGTTCCAAAAATTGTCTGATAAGGGGTAACATTCTCCTATTTCCCAGTAAACCCAATTGATATTTTAAGACAGGTAGGAATAGGAAAAAACAAAAAAGCCCCAACAGGGGCCGCCAAAATAAGAGTTTAATAGAATTAAACAGTGGCTAGGGTTTTGCCAATACTATCCCTTAGGATAGCGGCTTTATCGGTACGTTCCCAAGGCAAATCCAAATCTAACCGGCCAAAATGGCCATATACAGCCACATCCTGGTAGAAACGGCCATTTCTTTCTGCCGGCAACCTATTCAAGTTGAAGTGTCTGATAATACCTGCAGGGCGCAAATCGAAATTAGCCTTAACCAACTCCAACAGTTTCTCTTCTGAAATCTTTGCAGTACCAAAAGTTTCAATAAAGATACTTACAGGATGGGCGACACCGATGGCGTAGCTAACCTGTACTTCACACTTAGTGGCCAAGCCGGCAGCGACAATGTTTTTGGCGACGTAACGACAGGCGTAGGAAGCACTGCGATCGACTTTAGTGGGATCTTTTCCAGAAAAGGCGCCACCGCCATGACGGGAATAGCCACCGTAGGTGTCAATGATGATTTTACGGCCTGTCAAACCAGAATCCCCCTGAGGGCCACCGATAACAAACTTGCCGGTGGGATTGAGTAGGAAACGGGTATTGGCGGTGGGTTTGAGGGGCAACTCGGCAAAGACAGGATTAATTACTGTTTCCTGGATAGCCTCCCTCAGAATGGCCTGAATCTTGTTGTTATCGGTTATGTTGTCAATACATTCCTTGTGTTGGGTAGATATGAGGATGGTATCGATACCCACAGGCTTATCATCCTCATAGGCAATGGTAACCTGAGTTTTGCCATCTGGGCCAAGGAAGGGCAATTCTCCGGATTTGCGCACCAATGCCAAACGACGGGCCAGACGATGGGCTATACTGATAGGCATGGGCATCAGTTCCGGAGTCTCATTACAAGCGAAACCGAACATAATACCCTGATCCCCGGCGCCGATGGCATCCAATTCATCATCGCTATGGGATTCTCTCACTTCTTGGGCAACATTGACGCCCTGGGCAATGTCAGGGGATTGTTCATCCAATGCTACCAAGACAGCACAGCTATTGGCAGAAAAGCCATTGCTAGCATCAGTATAGCCTATTTCGGCAATTTTATTCCTGGCCAGTTGGACATAGTTTACTTGTGCTTTGGTAGAGATTTCACCGGTGATTAAAACCAAGCCGGTGTTAACCACTACCTCCGCCGCCACTCTACTGGATGGATCTTGGGTGAGTAGAGCGTCTAGAATAGTATCAGAGATTTGGTCACAAATTTTGTCAGGGTGTCCTTCTGTTACCGATTCTGAGGTAAATAAGTAGCTGCGGGTCAATTTTTCTTCTCCTATTGGCAACAACTACCAATATTCTATGATATAATTTACTCTTATTGTCATCAAATAGAATTGTGCGGCAGTTTGTCTTTAAGGTATCGTCTTGGCGGCTGGTTGTGGGTGGTAGGTGGGGTTATTAGTCTTTTTGCCTGTGGGAGGGGGGGGAAACAAACGGCTGATTTGATTCAGATTTCCCCAACAGAAAAACAAAGAGTCATCGCCACCATTTATAGTCAACAGGAAAAGTTGAATTTGTGTGAAAAAGAAAGGGATAAAGGCATTTCTCCGGAAGCCACAGAAGTCTACCCCTTAGACGGCGAAAAATATCTAGTAGAGATTCTATGTTTTATGGGGGCCTATCAGGGGAACTATCAATATTTATTGTTCTCCTCCCACAATTCTACCGTAAAAAAAATCAGTTTTACTACCTTCACAATGCAGTTAGAAAATCGGCGAATAACTGATAGTTTTACCCTTGTCGGCACTCCTCAATTTGAGCCGAAAATGAGGATTTTGTCAGTATACAGCCTAGCCAGGGGATTGGGGGATTGTGGGAGTTTTGCCCGTTATCGTTGGGATGGATTTGGGTTCAAACTGTTAGAATACAGGGGCAAATTTAAGTGTGATGGCAGGTATTCACCCCCCGAAGAGTACCCCCTAATTTACCCCTAGATAAAATAGACTTACGGGCCAGTTTCAACAATTTTATTGGCATTATAGACACCAGACTCTACTTTTGCCTGGGACTTTATTTATGCCGAATCCGAATCGAGATTAGTCTCTCATTGGCTTTCCCATCAACAACGGGAATTATTATGGGCAAAAAACAGGGGCTTATAACAAGTCTTTATGGGTAAATTTACGACGATTTTCAGCGTAATCGGCCACAATGTGTCCTTTTCCCCTTAGTTTATACTTATATGTTACCAAACCCTCTAGGCCCACAGGACCCCTTGGAGGCATTTTTTGGGTACTTATACCTACTTCGGCCCCAAAACCATAACGAAAACCATCGGCAAAACGGGTAGAACAGTTATGATAGACACCAGCAGAGTCTACTAGATTGAGGAATTTTTCAGCGTTTTCCTCCTTGTTGGTAACGATGGCATCAGTGTGTTTTGAGCCATAACGGTTAATATGGTCAATAGCCTCCATGAGACTATCTACCACCTTGACAGAAAGGATTAAGTCACAGTATTCCGTTTGCCAGTCTAACTCAGTAGCTTCCTCTGCCTCGATGATTTCCCTGGTAGCCGCATCTCCCCTAATAGTCACACCCTTTTCCCTCAAGGCGGCGGCGATGGGAGGTAGGAATTCTTTGGCGACGGCTTTGTGTATCAGTAGGGTTTCTATGGCGTTGCAGGCAGCGGGATATTGAGTCTTGGCATCCACGGTAATACTAACAGCCTGTTGCAAATCCGCCTCTGCGTCGATATAGAGATGACATATACCGTCAGCATGTCCAATAACAGGGATTTTAGTATTTTCCTGGACGTAGCGGACAAAGGAGTTGGAGCCACGGGGTATAATCAAGTCGATATACTTATCCAGGGATAAAAGGGCATTTATTTCTTCCCTGGTGGTTAACAATTGTACCGTTTTGGGGTTAATACCGGCAGTTTGAAGGGCATTTTGAATAATTTGGGTGAGGGTAGTGCAACTGTGGATAGCCTCTTTACCTCCCTTAAGAATAACAGCATTTCCCGACTTTATAGCCAAGGTGGCGATTTGGATTAGCGCTTCTGGTCGTGCTTCAAAAATAACACCTATTACCCCCAAGGGGCAGCTCACACGTTCTAAAATTAAATCTGTATCTAATTCCCTTTTTAGGGAGACATGGCCGAGAGGATCTGGTAGTCTAATTAAATCATGGATACCCTGAATAACACTCTTTAGTTTAGACTCTCCCAGTTGGAGACGGGCATATAAAGCCGGGGAGATAACACCAGCCGCGCTTTCACAGTCTTTTTGATTTGCTTTAAAAATTTCCCCCTGATGACGGGTTAAAGCTTCAGCGATAGCCAAGAGGGCGTTATTGCGGCATTCTTCAGAGGAATCAGCCAGTTGAGAGGCGGCTTTGCGACTTTCCTGGGCGATAGCGACTAAATCGGACATCATCTGACCATTATAGCCCAAATTAGCATGATGGTCATTGTAACAAAAAGTGGCCCTCTGTGGCGGTAAACTCTTATTATCCATCCCGTTGGCGAGGAGGTTTAGATAATGGCATTGTCACAGTGGGATTGTCTCTTAAAACACATTGGCGTATGGCAAGGCAGTTTTACCCAATTTTCCCCTACTGGCAAGATGGTAAAAGACACTCCCAGCCAGTTAACCCTTGCCTGTAGTGACGACAAACAGACTATTAGATTAACCCTACACCGTGAGAATTGCCAGCCTGTTGTCAGTGAGTTTACCCACCTCAATCGCAGTATTTTCCTGTTTGAGGATGGACATTTTGCCAAGGGCTCGCTACAATTTAGTCCCTATGCTGTTTTTGGGGCAGAATACGGTTTTATCAGGGGGGATAGACGTTGTCGTTTAGTACAATTGTATGATATCCATAGTCAACTGGAATCCGTCACTCTTATCAGAGAGTTTCGTCAGGGGGGTAACGGCAAGGAGAATCCTCCCCTCTCGGTAAAGAGTTTAGAGGGGGAATGGCAGGGGGAGGCTATTACCCTTTACCCTGACTGGCGAAACAGTAACCCCTATACCACCCATCTGCTGGTGAAGGTGGAGGGAGATAGGCTAAAACAAACTCTTACCACCCCCCAGACTAGTCTTACCAGTGAGGGAATTATTCAAGACAACACCATTACTTTTTGTGAGGGAAACCACCAGATACGAGTCTTGTTACTGCCAGACGGTGCTTCTTCTGTAACACCAGTGAAACTCCTACTCCATCAACCCTTCTTTTTGGAATTTGGCTGGTTAGTTACGGAAAATCTGCGACTGCGTTTAATAAGAAGATATGACTCCCAAGGCAGATGGCTTGATGTTACCCTTGTGAGGGAGAAAAAATTAATTTAATCTGCATTTTTTTGAATGGAAACCATCCCACCCGCGCCCAAGTATAATTCAGCCACTTGGGGATTATTTAATAAGTCAACTCCCCTCCCTTCTATGGCATTTCTTCCACTTTCCAATACATACCCTCTATGAGACATCATCAAAGCCTTTTTAGCATTTTGTTCTACTAATATAATGGCCTTTCCACTTTCATTAATAGCCTTAATCTGTTGGAAGACATCATTAACTAAAATAGGAGATAAAGCCGCTGACGGCTCGTCTAAAATAAGCAAATCTGGTTCCAACATCAACGCCCTCCCCATGGCCAACATTTGTCTTTCTCCTCCCGACAAAGTGCCAGCCTTTTGTTTTGCCCTCTCTTTTAATTTGGGGAACATGGTATATACTACGTCTTTTTGTCTTTGGGCACTTCCAGAGAGAATATATGCCCCCATTTCCAGGTTTTCTTCTACTGTTAGACTGGGGAAAACATTAACTATTTGAGGCACATAACACATACCTCGTTTTACTATTTCATTTGGCTTCAATCCGGCAATATTTTCCCCCTTAAATATAATCCTCCCCTCCCGGGGAGACAGGAGGCCAAAAATAGTTTTCGCCAGGGTAGATTTTCCGGCACCATTGGGGCCAATTACTGCCACCAATTCCCCGGAATCTATGCGAAAATTTACCCCCTGTAAAATATCTAATCCGTCAATGTAGCCCGCGTAAACGTTTTCCACTTCTAACAGAGAATTCATGGATTTTTCTATTTTTGCTACCAGTTTTTAACTCTTATTTTTGGGGGGAAATAGAAATCAAACAGGAGTTTTTTGCAATTCAGGACGTTCTTCTGGTACAATGGCACCCTCTACAGGACAGACCTGTATACAAATACCACAGTCAATACAAGTCTGGAAATCTATCCAATACCAATCAGTGCCCTTTATATTTTTACCAGGTCCAGGGTGAATACAGGCAACTGGACAGGCGGAAACACAGTCGGCAACACCCTCACAAATGTCGGTGACGATGGTGTGTGGCAAGGTTTCTCTCCCGATGAACTACACTTTACTTTTCGTGAAACAATTATACTGGAAGACAATTTGATTCTGCAATTGACGAGTAACGGCACAACTCCGAGTAATTCTTCTTGTTGTGACAGTTGGAAGGGAAGCCAAAACAATTGAGTTTGTTTGAAGAGACTTTCCCCCTATTACCCCCTACCCCAAGAAGAGTTTTCCATGAGTGTTGACTTTCTTTGTCAGTGGAAGCAACGTATCTTTAACTATTAACACCAACAGCGACAATTGTCTTCTAGACAGATTCCCCTCTCCCTAGTTACGTTTGTCATTTAAAGTAATAAAAAATTTAGATCCCTTTAGCCTTAAAACCCATACTGAGCAATTTTACCGTTTACCTCAGTAGGCTGGCTACAATTGTATGTATTTTATCTTAGACACCCACTTCTTTCTATTGCTGCTATGCAGGGGTAGACAAGTCACCACTGGGGGGTAGGGTTTAGGGGATAGGATGTAGGGTAAAGGGTGTAACACTTGTATTTATTCGTCTCCATCGCCAGTGTTCATTGCCAGTAACAATCAGAAGTGCATTTTACTGGGGTTTCTTCCCCAATGTCATCCCACAGCATCCCCATTCTCAGCACGGTCTATTATAGCTTATACTCTCA